>CAUTOM010000056.1:0-9944 GCA_963540435.1 uncultured Actinomyces sp. | reverse complement strand
CGCGCAGCGCCGCCTCATTCTCTCCCGGATAGGTGTGGGTGATGGAGTCGAGGGTAATCATGAGTTGTCCTTGGCGTTTGTGTCGGCACCGTAGGCGCGGACGTGGTCGATGATGGCGTCGATGTCCAGGCCCAGGGTCAGGCCCGCTTCGACGGCGGGGTTCAGGGTCTCCTCCACGTAGGTGGCAAGCCCGTCGGCAACCAACGCATTGCGGGCTCCCGCGGCGACGAACATGCCGATGCCGCGCCGCTTTTCGACGAGGCCCTCGTCGACGAGGATCGCGAAGGCCTTGCCGACGGTGGCCGGGTTGATGCGGTAGGTCGCGGAGTATTCCGTGGTGGAGGTGAGCTGATCCCCGGCACGCAGGGCGCCGCGCAGGATCTGCGCGCGGATGTCGTCGGCGATCTGCACGTAGATCGGGATCCCCGAGACGAACGTGGGTGCCATTCGTAACCCTCCCTTCAGGTTCTGCGGTTCATTACATGACTAATGAACCACTGAACCTACCCTTCTGTCAAGTCCCCAATCAAATCTCTTGCGAGCCATCGCCCACTTCCCCACTTTCGCGCACAAAAAGAACCCCGGCCTCGTCCCCACAATGAGGAACGAGGCCGGGGCTAGATCAGCGAGAAGCGGGCGTTTAGCCCTTCACCGCGCCGGAGGTCAAACCGGAAACGATGTACTTCTGCAGGTATTGGAAGAGCAAGATCACCGGAATTGCTGCGATAATAGCGCCCGCAGCGAAGACACCCCACGGCGCATTCTTTTCACTCGATCCCCAGTTGTACATACCAACCGCCAGCGTGTACTGATCAGAGGTTTGCATAACAACCTTGGCAATCACGAAGTCTCCGAAGCTCGAGATGAAGCTCAGCAGACCAACAACTGCCAAAACCGGCAGAACCAGCGGCATGATAATTGTCCAGAATGTCTGGGCATGCGAAGCACCATCAATCTCTGCGGCCTCGTCAAGTTCGCGAGGAACGGAGTTGAAGAAGCCGTACAGGAGGAAGGTGTTCGAGCCGAGCGCACCACCTAGGTAGACACAGATCAGACCGAGCTTCGAGTTCAAGCCCAGCGCAGGGAAGATGTCCTTAATTCCCAGCAAGAGCAGGAAGAGAGCCACGAAAGCCAGCATCTGCGGGAACATCTGGACCAACAGCAGGAAGGTCAAGGTTCCACGACGGCCTCGGAAGCGGAACCGGCTGAAGGCGTAGGCAGCGGCTGCGCCCATGAGAACCGTTCCAATTGCCGTAACGGTCGAAACCACCAGTGAATTAAAAATCCACTTCCAGTACATGCTGTACTGGTCACTCCCCAACGCCTTGAAGTGGTCAAGGGTTAGCCCATCAGAGAAGCTAATATCAGAGGCCAATGTCGCATTCGGAACAAATGACACTGAAAGCACGTAGAGCAGCGGGATAAGGCAGTAAATAATCACTGCAATACCCACGATATGCCTCCAGCCGACTTCCTTCCACCAACGTGAGCCGCGGAGCGTTGTCAACTGTGTCTTTTCTTTGCTTTGTGCGCTCATCACAGTTCCTCCAATGCCTTCGTTTGGCGGAACCCAAGCCAGGCAATCACACCAACAACAGCGAAGATGAAGATCGACATCGCCGAGGCCAAACCATAGTTGTACTCGCCGCCAGCGAAGGCGATCTTGTAGACCATCGAGATCAAGATGTCAGTCTGACCCAAGGCATAGGGCGCACCATCGAAGTCCGGGCCGCCCTTCGTCAGCATGTAAATCAACGAGAAGTTGTTGAAGTTAAACGCGAAAGAGGCAATCAGCAGCGGGGTCGTGGACTGCAAAACCAGAGGCAGCTTAATCGACCAGATGGTTCGCAGACCAGACGCACCATCCATCTTCGCGGCTTCTTCAACGTCTCCAGGGAGCGACTGAAGCGCACCCAAGCAGACGAGGAACATATAGGGGAAGCCGAGCCAGAGATTCACACCGAGGATCGCGACCTTCGCCATAAGCCCATTGGTCAGCCACGGGATCCCCGCACCACCAAGCAAGACCTTGTTAATGAAGCCAAATTCCTCGTTAAGCATGCCCTTCCACACCAGGGTTGCCAAGAAGGCTGGGAAGGCATAGGGAAGGATCATGAGCGACTGGTAGATCTTGCGTCCACGGATCCTCTGATCGGAGAAGATCAACGCAAGGATAAGCCCGAATGCGAATGTCGTCAGGACAGATCCGATCGCAAAGACGAAAGACCACACGAGCGCATTCAGGAAAGGCTTGACAATTCCGGAACCCGCAAACATCTGTGAGTAGTTGGAGGCACCGACAAAGACGCGCCAACCTGTGGACAGCTGGTTTCCTTGACTATCTTCGAAAACACCCTTCTGGTTATTCGCCGTGTAAACGACGCCCGTCTCAGTGTTCGTCAAAGTATCGGCCGCTTCATCGTAGCTAAAGGTCGACTTCGCCAAGTAGCCGGAGGTTCCGTCCGTCGTGACATAGTAGCCATCGTCAGGGTTTGAGCTCACAGGAACCGTCAGTTTAGAAACTTCCTCCTGGCGGCTGGCAAGAGCAGCTAGGTCGAGGACTTCGTAACCTGAAACCTCGGTAATACCCATTGCAGTGACCGTACCCTGGACGCTCTGGAGGGGCTTGGTTGCCGTACCGAGCTTCAGTTCGCCGCTTGAAGGGTCTGCGACGACGAGGCCGAGTTCACTTCCGTCTTCAACGACCGCAGTCTGGACGGTGGGAGATCCTTCAACACGCTGACGGTTCGAGGCCAAAATAACTTCGATTGCATCCGTCTTCGTGGAGTTATGACCATCTCCGTAGTTGGTCAAAGAAACATACCCGGTGTAGCCCATGACGAAGAGCTGATAGATCAAGAGGAAGATCATCCCGGGAAGAAGATATTTAGCAGGGAGCGCTCTCTTCGAGAAATACACCCAGTTAATGACGATGAGCAGGAACACCATCACACCGATGATGATCCAAGAATCGACGGCCCATGCCGCCATAATTCCGTAGATGCCCAGCGCGTTAATGAGCATCATGATGACGAGTTTCACAATAAAACCGGGCCGCATGACATCACGTGCATGCGAGGTTCGGTCCTTCTGAACGGCACTCGAGGAAGAAGCTGCAGGCATTGTGGTCCTTCGTTACCTATAACAGCGATTAGGGGACCATGAGCACAAAATGCTCAGGTATGGGTTTTGCGGGCACCCGGTTTGGGCGCCCGCAAAACCGTGAGACCTCACTACTTGTTGATGGAAGCCTGAATGTTATTGACCATGGTCTCCCACGAGGAGGCGGGATCGGCGCCATTCACGATGGCAACCTCAGTCTTGCCCCAGTAATCCCACACGGAACCCATTGCGGGGATTGCCGGCATGGGCAGACCGGAGCCTGCAACGGAAGCAAACTGCTTGAGGTTTTCGTCGGTGAGCGAGTCAGCAACTTCGGTCATTGCGGGAACGCGTCCGCCCAGCTCCTGCAGCTTGGACTGTGCTTCCTTGGTCTCCAGGTACTGGAAGAACTTGTTGACCAGAACCTGGTTCTGGGTCTTGGAGCTCTGGTAGAACATCTGAACACCAACGAAGGGCCTGGCTTCCTTGCCACCTGCGGAAGGAATCGGGAGGACGGAGACGTCGAGTCCAGCTTCCTTAGCAGCGGTGACATTCCACGGGCCGGTCACCATGTAGGCTGCGTTGCCCTTGAGGAACGCATCCTTGGCGATGTCGGAGGTGATGTTCGGGTTGAGGGTCTTTGCTTCTCCCTGTTCCTTCAGCCACTGGGTGAACTCGGTTGCACCAGTTCCGCCCAGGGTCAGCTCGGAGGTGTAGGAGCCGTCAGCGGACTGCTTGAAGACCTCGTTACCGAAGGAGGTCTGGAAAGCGTAGAGGTGGTAGGGGTCACCGTCGGTGCTCATCTGAACAACGAAGGGGTATTCCGAACCGGCCTTCTTACCCGAAGCAATCATCTCATCGAAGGTCTTCGGGGTGTCAGTGGTGAGCTTGTTGTTACGAACCAGTGCAACAGACTCAACGGCGTAGGGAACGCCGTAGGTCTTGCCGTCGTAGGTCACGCCCTGAATTGCTGCTTCAGAGAACTTTGACTTTGCATCGCCCAAGTCAACGGGAGAAACAACGCCGTTCTTCACCATCTGGCCGAGCTTGTCGTGGGCCATAACGATGATGTCAGGGCCGTTTCCGGTCGGAACCTGGCTGATGAACTCCTGGTCCATGTCGGTCTCAGACTTCTGAACAACCTGGACGTCCACCTTGGTGGCTGCAGTGAAGTCCTTGGCCAGCTCCTGGATCTGCGAGTAACGGGTGTCATCGGCCCACACCGTCAGCGAACCGACGGAAGAAGATGCACTCGCGCTTGCCGACTGGCTGCTCGAAGAGCTCGAGCTTCCATTCGAGCACGCTGCAAGCGTTGCTGTAACTGCCAAAACTCCGCATACTGCTATGCCTCGTCGCATGTCAACTCCTGATCAATTGAGTATTGCTCGTACACAGTTGTACTTTGCACTTAAGAACACTCTAATCACAGAAAATCATTTTCAGCAAGCGTTTTCAGGATTGTTAGAAAAATGATATCTTTGAGACAGATCCCGTCTATCACGCATGCCCATTCTGAAAGGCCCTTCGATGTCGAAGAACCGCACCCGCATGGCAGACATTGCCTCACATGCCGGTGTTTCCATCGCTACCGTTTCACGCGTATTTAACGGTGTCGGACAGGTTTCGGACGACACTCGATACCGAGTTCTCACGGCAATCGATGAACTTGGTTACGAACGCCCCAGCATGCTTGCCGACGACAATCGCCTCATCGTCGGAGTGATCGTCCCAGAACTGACAAATCCCATTTTCGCCACCTTCGCCCACACCCTTCACACAGAGGTCGACAGGGCAGGTGGTCAAGCTTTTATCGCCTCGCAAACCCCCGGCACCACCAGCGAGGAGGAGCATACCCAAGCTTTCCTTGCGCGAGGTGTTTCAGGACTCATCTTCGTCTCCGGCCGCCACGCAGACCTGCAAGCGGACCTGAGTCGCTATTCAAACCTCTCCCAGATCCATCTCCCCTTCGTCACCATTAATGGCGCTCGAAACGGGGTCCAAGCACCAGACTTTTCAACTGAAGACGCCCTGGGAATCCGCGTATCTATCCAACACCTCAAAGAACTAGGCCACCGCAAGATTGCAATGCTCGGCGGGCGCCATCACGTCGTCCCCGCGCTGCGCAAAGGCGAGGCCTTCCGCCAAGTCATGTCCGAGGAACTTGGGATTTCCAACCCCACGGTTGTGGAAACTTTCTACACTTACGAGGCCGCGGCCTCGGCAACCCATTCCCTGATCGATGCGGGAATAACGGCGATCATTGCCGGATCAGACCTCCAGGCAATGGGGGCAATCCGAACCATCCAATCCAGGGGGATGAGCGTTCCCGGTGACATTTCGGTGATTGGCTTTGACGACTCTTTCCTTATGCCCCACCTCTCTCCCGCTCTCACAACGGTTCGACAACCCGTGCAGGCAATTTCACATTCGGCCGTATCGTCACTATTTGATGCGATCCATTCACAAAAACCGCAGCAACATCAGGATTTCGCGTTTACTCCCGACCTTGTTGTACGCAGCTCTACAGGACGCGCTCGCCTTTGACAATCGTTATCAACACACTTGATAATGATTATCATGAGTTTTTCGCGTTCACACACCGTATTTGCCGTTACTGCCGTTGCCGCTCTTGCTTTGAGCGCATGTTCTTCTTCGGCCTCGTCATCATCCTCAACCGCTTCAAGCTCCCAAGCTTCCGCTTCCCCCATGAAGATCATGGCTAGCTTCTACCCCCTCCAGTACCTGACCGAGAAGATCGGCGGAGACCTGGTGAGCGTCGAATCCCTGACCCCTCCGGGAGCAGAGCCCCACGACCTCGAATTGTCGAACCAAAAGGTCCAGCAACTTTCCCAAGCCGGAGCAGTCGTCTACCTCAAGGGCTTCCAATCTGCCGTTGACAAGGCTGTTGAGCTGAACGCACCCAAGACAGTCATCGACGTTTCGACCAGCGTTGACCTGGTTGACGCCGAAAAGCACGAAAGTGAATTGGACGTCGCCGACGACGATGAAAAGACGGAAGAGGCTCATGAGCACGAACATGAGCATGGCTCAACCGATCCACACTTCTGGCTGGACCCTACCCGTATGGCCAGCGCAGCGACTCAAATCGGTGATGCTCTCGCCCAGGCAGACCCCACCAACGCAGAGACCTACAAGAAGAACGCTGCTTCCATGAAGTCTCAGATGGAAGCCCTGAGCAAGAAGCTTGTCGATGGCACCGCAAAGTGCCAGCACAAGGAATTCGTCACTTCTCACGAGGCCTTCGGATACCTTGCGGACCGCACTGGTCTCACCCAGCTGGGACTGTCCGGACTCGATCCTGATTCAACGCCCTCCCCCGCACGACTCAAGCAGATTTCGGATGCGGTCAAGGCCAAGGGAATTACGACGATCTTCACCGAAGAGCTCCTCAGCCCCAAGGTTGCTGAAACCCTGGCCAAGGACCTGGGAATCACCACTGCCGTTCTCGATCCGATCGAATCTCAGGCCGATGATTCGAAGGACTACGAAGCAGTGATGAACGAGAACCTTGAAGCACTGCAAAAGGCTCTGAGCTGCGAGTAAACACAGCACCAGATTTGAACTGATATCTCCGCGTTGGGGCGGCATGATTCCACAGTGAACCATGCCGCCCCAACGACTACACTCGACACTAATGGGAACGACATTCAATATCTCTACTGACCCAGTGATTGCTCTGGACCATGTCCACGTCGCTTGGGAACACGACCTCATTCTTCACGGCGTTACCGCTTCAATCCCTCAAGGGCAATGCGTGGCAGTGACCGGCCCGAATGGCGCTGGAAAATCCACGCTCATGAAAGCAATCCTTGGCACAGCTCCCATTTCTTCGGGAGATATCACGCTTTTTGGTAATTCCATCCAAAAGCGCTCGTCAATCCCCTGGCAGCGTATCGGCTACGTTCCCCAGCGCGCATCCTCTGGCGGCGCGATTTCCTCGTCATGCATTGAAGTTGTTCTCTCCGGACTCCTGGAAACTCGCAAATGGTGGCACTCGCGCGGCGACCGGGCCAAGGCACTGGAAGCACTGCGCGCCGTCGGCCTCGCACATCGCGCGAAGGACCCACTCCACATTCTTTCCGGCGGGCAGCAGCAGCGCGTACTCATTGCACGCGCGCTAGTCCGCAAGCCCGAGCTCCTCATCATGGACGAACCCATGGCCGGAATCGACGCATCCTCACGCGCTAGGCTGGCTGAAATCTGCCAGGCTGCAAAGGACGAGGGCGTAACGATCCTGCTGGTTCTGCACGAGTTGGGTGAACTTGCCCCAGTCCTCGACCGTGAACTCCACATCCGATCCGGACACTTTACCTACGACGGCCCTGCTCGAAGCGACGCACGCGATCCACACGCCGACCACTGCACTACGGCAGGCCACCGCGAAACGGAGGCGGACCGATGATCTTCGACATGCTCGCATCCCCCTTGATGCAACGATCCCTTCTTGCTGCGCTCTTGGTCGGTTTATGCGCGCCGATCGTCGGGACCTACCTGGTGCACCGTCGCCTCGCGATGCTCGGTGACGGGATCGGCCACATCTCCTTGACGGGTGTGGCACTGGGATGGCTCGCCGGGACCGCTGCAAATGTCACGCCGCATGATCAATGGGCAATCCCCGGAGCCCTGGTTGTGTCCTTACTCGGCGCGATTACCATCGAGCTTGTCCGCCAGTCCGGGCGAACTTCCTCAGACGTCGCCCTTGCCATGCTCTTTTACGGAGGCATTGCCGGAGGCGTACTCCTCATCGGGCTGGCCAATGGCACATCCTCCCAGCTGAATGCCTATCTTTTCGGCTCAATTTCAACAGTTTCAAGCAGTGATGTCTGGTCGATTTGTCTCCTGGCGCTTGTCATTGTCGTGATCGGTATCGGGCTGCTTCCCGCGCTCTACTCGGTGACCAATGACGAGGAATTCGCTCGCTCGACCGGGCTTCCCGTGCGTGCACTCACGATGCTCATCGCGATTTTGTCTGCCCTGACAGTTGTCGTCGCGATGCGAATCGTTGGGTCGCTCCTCGTCTCGGCTCTCATGGTCGTTCCCGTAGCCATCGCACAATTGGGTGCGCATTCTTTCCGACGAACCATGGCGTATGCGATGGTCCTGGGAGCAGTGCTATGTCTGGGCGGATTAACCCTGACCTACTACGTCGACCTCTCCCCCGGCGCAACAATTGTTGTCGGCGCGATTGCTCTCTATGCTGTTGGATACGGAATCCGAGGCCTACGCGACCACTTCCGCCGCAAGCAGAGGATGCGCGCGCTATCCGCCCCCGCCGATCATCCCGAGGCCTCGCGCACCGACCACGCACACGCCACCACCGCCCGCGGCTAGGGATACAAAGAAGGAACACAGGCCTCGTCAATGAAAGGATCGCCATGCAGCGAATGACCAAGCAACGCCAGGCGGTTTTCGACAACCTCAGCGAGCACCGCGACTTCCGCAGCGCACAGAAGGTCTTCGAAGACCTGACCTCGCGCGGGCACAAGATCGGCTTGGCGACGGTTTATCGCAACCTCCAAGCATTGGCTGAAGACCATCAAATTGACGTCTTGCGCTCCAGCGAGGGCGAGGCCCTGTATCGCAAGTGCGACACTCATACCCATCACCATCACTTGGTGTGCCGAAATTGCGGACGAGCCGAAGATCTGGGTGTTGAAGAACTTGAAAAGTGGGTTTCCACGGTTGCACAGACGCACGGTTACACCCAGATTGAGCACTCGATTGAGCTCTTTGGCCTGTGCGCCGACTGCACGCGAAAGGCAAATAATTGACACCCTCGTGGGCATCATCAGGGCCGCCGCTCTTCATTTTCCTGTTTTTCGTTGTTTTTTGGCGCGCGCAGCTGACCTACTGGCTGGGTCGCGGCGCAGCGAAGGGCGCACTGGCCTCTGCGGAGAAGAATGGCCTGCGAGGAAAGATCGCTGCGTGGTTTAACGGCCCTGTCCCCAAGTACGGCGCTCGACTGCTCGAGCAGTGGGGAATCGTCATCATTCCCCTCTGCTTCCTCACTGTTGGCGTTCAGACTGCCGTCAATGCCGGCGCAGGCATCGTGCAAATGACGTGGAAGAAGTACACGCTCGCAATGATTCCGGGCTGTATCGCCTGGTCGATCATGTACGGTTTGGGAATGCTTGCCGTCTGGATGACGGTCGTGCGCGCGGCAGCCGGTTCGGTGTGGGCTTGGCTTGGCCTTATGGCGGTGGCTACGGTTGTCGCGACGGTCGTTCTGTTCAAGCGACGCCGCCGCGGGCGCGGAAAGCAGCGCGCCGAATTGACACAGGAAGTCGCGGAATAACACACGCCGTCCGTGCCTTCCTCCGCCCCCCTCCCCCAAAAAACACACGAAGTCCCAAAAAGACACACGACATAGCCTGTGACATTCACCGACTTCATGTGGAATGAGCATGGACGAAGCGCTGAGCCCCCAGCCACGAGGCCCTAAGCACCCCCAGCCCCACCGGCCACAAGGTCCTGAGCACCACCAAAGCGCCGCTCACGCCCGGCGTATTCAAGAAGACAGTCCCATAGAGCCTCGCGGTCAAAAGTCGGCCACGGCCTCGGGCTAAACATGAACTCCGCATAGGCCATTTGCCACAGCATGTAGTTCGAAAGCCTTTGCTCCCCCGAGGTTCGAATCGTCAAGTCAACATCGGGGACATCGGGCAGATACAGGTGGCGAGCGAAAGTTCGTTCATTCACCCCGCGCGGCGACAAACGCCCTGCGGCGACATCTTGGGCAATTGAGCGGGCTGCATCTGCTATTTCTGCGCGGCCCCCGTAATTCACGCACATCACCAAATCCAAAGTGGTGTTGTCATGCG
>CAUTOM010000055.1:0-10659 GCA_963540435.1 uncultured Actinomyces sp. | reverse complement strand
CGCTGATGTCGATGGTGAGTAAATCTCAACAAGGGCGACGGGCCCTTGTGATGACCGCTGAACCCGGGCTTGTTCCCGAACTTTCCGTCACCGATTACGAGGTCTCCCGGCATTTCTGGTGCGATCTTGTTGGGTTTTCCCTCCGGTACGAGAGGCCCGAGGAAGGGTTTGGATACCTCGTCTTGGGCAATGCGCACCTGATGCTCGACCAGATCAACCTAGGGAGGACGTGGGAGACTGGCTCGCTTGAACGACCGCTTGGTCGCGGGATCAATTTCGAGGTGCAGGTCGAGAACCTAGATCCTGCGTTGCAGCGCATTATGAGCGCAGGATGGCCAATCTTCCTTGAGCCCGAAGAGAAGTGGTATCGAGCAGGCGACATTGAGATCGGCGTTCGTCAGTTCTTGGTCCAGGACCCTGACGGCTACCTTCTGCGCCTTCAGCAGGAGATCGGTGAGCGTCCTGCGGGGGAGAGTTCGTAGCCGACCGTCGAAGCTGTCAAGGCTGTCGATTAAGAACTATTCCCGCGCAAGATCCTGCAAACCTCAAAGTAGGCCTCTACCGCGCATCGACCGTGAGTACGGTCAGAACCACCCGCTTTTCCTTGTCAGAGGCGCTCAAGTCCACGAGTGCGGCAATTCGCCAGTCCATATTGCCTTCCGGATCCGTGATGGTCTGAGTCGCCAGCCAGACCGAACCAGCGGGAGCATCATCGACAGCCCGCGCAAGGGCCTCGAAACGACTGCGCTGATTGGCGTTATCCCGAGCGGAGAAGGGCATCAAAGCCAAGATGTCCTGGCCGTTGATCTGTTCGTCCAGAACACATAGCGCTTGGGAACGTGCACTTTGATTGATATCGATCCAGTCATGTTCTGCCCAGTAGCGTTCTAGTGCATGGTCCCAATCATCGACGGTCCACGGCGCCGCCTCAGTGAAGAATCCATTGGCATCCGTGGCCTGCGCAGTTGCTCGCTCAAGTCCATCAACATCATCGCGACTCATCAACTCAACAAATGTGAAGAGCGCTCGACGTACGGCATTGCGGAACGCATGACGATTTGCCGTGAAAGCGATTGCGCCGGACTCATCGGCTCCAAATGCGCGCTCAGCTCCGACGGCAGAAGGAACCCCTTCGGCCTCGACCAATTCTTCCCCGTTCATCATTGCTTCCCACTCGTCCAGAAGAGAAGAATCAACGCTGCGGATCAGATCAGCCAACCACGAAATCATCGACTCAAGTTCCTCGGTCATGATTTCTTCTGGGATCACTTGACGCATCATTCGATAGGCATCACTGAGATAGCGCAAAATAACGCCCTCTGAGCGCCCAACGTCGTAACGGGAAATGAGTTCGGTAAAGGTCATGGCGTTTTCGATCATCTCGCGAATGACCGACTTGGGTGAGAGCTCGAGATCTCCCACCCACGGGTTTGAACGCGCATAGACACTAAAAGCAGGGGAGAGGAGTTCTTCCAAAGGCTTAGGCCACGAGATCTCTTCCAAGGCGGCCATGCGTTCGTCATACTCCATCCCCTGTGCCTTCATGGACGCAACGGCCGCAGCCTTCGCCTGGTTTTCTTGCGCATACAGCAGGGGCCGGGGGTCCTCAAGCACGGCCTCGACAATTGAAATCACGTCAAGGGTAAAGGACGGCGAATCCGGATCAAGAAGCTCGAAAGCAGCAAGTGCAAAGGGGGAAAGCGGCTGATTGAGCGCAAAGTCATCCGGCAGATCCGCAACCAACTGCAATCTAGACACACCCAACTCCTGAGCCCGGGCACTGGAGAGATGCTCGACAACCCCGGCTTGGAGAAGAGAAGTATAAATATCTGCAAGATGACGGATATGCGGATTTGCAGGAAGCGGCTGGTCATCGTTGTGCAATGCCAAGTCGACGAGATGCTCTGCAGGATCTCGCCCAGCATCTGCTGCTCCACCCAATACGTTAAGAACAGTAGAGTGAGTCATCTCGAAGTGGGACTGCAAGGCTTCGGGAGCAGCATCGCGCAAGCGCTCAAAAGTTGAGCGCGACCAAGTGATCTGGCCTTCCTTTGGGCCGCTGCGCTTCTTGGATGCTTTCTTCTTAGCCCTCTTCGCCTCGCGCTCATCGCGAGCCGCCTCCTGAGCGGCAGTTAAACGAGCTCTTTCGCGCGCCGTTTCCACTTCATGCTCGGGGGCCAGAACGCGAACAAAACCAACGGTGTCGAAACCAGCGCGCCCCGCGCGCCCGGCAATCTGGTGGAATTCACGCGAACGCAGGTGACGCATTTTGCTTCCATCGAACTTCACCAAGGAGGTCAGCAAAACCGTGCGAATGGGGACATTGATACCGACCCCAAGGGTGTCAGTTCCGCAGATAACCGGGAGCAAACCCTGCTGGGTCAGGCGTTCAACAAGTCGGCGATACCTGGGCAGCATTCCCGCGTGGTGAACGCCAATGCCGTGGGCGAGGAGCCCGCGCAAAGTCTGCCCAAAACCCTTTGTAAAACTCACTGTTGAAATCTCACGCGAAATCTGAGAACGAATTTCAGGAGAAATGAGCTTGCGATCCATCAATGACGAGGCCGTATCAACCGCATCTTTTTGTGAGAAATGAACAATGTAGATCGGGTGGCGTCCCTCTGAAAGCAGGCGCTCGACCGTGTCCTGAAGAGTGTCAACAACATAGTCGTATTCCAAGGGAACAGGGCGCTGTGCATCGGTAATCTCCACCGTCGGCCGTCCGGTGCGATCCGTCCATTGCTTGCGGAAAACAGTCGTATCCCCAAGCGTCGCGCTCATTGCAATGAACTGTGGGCGCGTGAGCTCAAGGAGAGGAACCTGCCACGCCCAGCCTCGTTGCGGATCAGCATAGAAATGGAATTCGTCCATGACGATCATGTCCGCGTCGAGCGTCGGTCCTTCGCGCAGAGACTGATTCGCCAAGATTTCAGCAGTGCAGCAGATAATCGGGGCATCTGCGTTCAAAGACACGTCCCCCGTCACCATACCCACGTTTTCAGCGCCAAAAAGCGCCACTAAATCAAAGAACTTCTCTGATACCAGTGCCTTCAGTGGCGCCGTGTAGTACGAGCGCCCCCCATGCGCCATGGACACAAAATGTGCGGCCAAAGCAATCATTGACTTGCCAGAACCCGTGGGCGTTGCTGCAATGACGTGGTTTCCCGACAAAATCTCAATTAAAGATTCATCTTGGTGCCGGTAGAGCGGACGCCCCGTTGACGATGCCCACGATGAAAATGCCTCATACAGGGCATCATCGTCGGTCAATACGCCGCGATCTTCCAGATCATCGAGGAGTTCATTTAACGGAGCGCTCATGCTTCTATCTTCCCAGACCTCCCCGCATCTGCGTCCAGTTTCTGGCCGCGTTCAAAGAAAATGCGTAAAGACCTGTAAACTGCTGGGCACACACCACCCGATCGGCCACCGCGCACCGGCGCGCCCGCGCACCACGGCCTCGTACGTATTGGAGAAACGAATGGCGAACCTCGCACAGTCCATCCAAAACATTGCTGACTGGATCACCCTGCACATCACAGTGTGGGTCCTCATCGGAACCGGTCTGTACTTGACTCTGCGCTCGCGGTTCATGCAAATTCGCCACTTCCCCGAAATGATCCGGTCGATCTCCGGCTCTCGAGGCGGCGCAAAGGGGGGAATTTCCTCCTTCCAAGCCTTCACGATCTCTCTGGCTGCGCGCGTGGGTGTCGGTAACGTTTTCGGCGTGGCCGTTGCTCTTCTCATGGGCGGCCCGGGTGCAATCTTCTGGATGTGGGTCGTTGCTATCGTCGGCATGGCGACCGCCTTCTTCGAGGCCACGCTCGCCCAGGTCTTCAAGGTTCGCTCCGCTGACGGAACCTTCCGCGGCGGTCCCGCGTACTACATTGCCCGCGGTATGAAGAACAAGATTTTGGCCAGCGTTTTCGCCATCATCACCGTTGTGACCTGCGCATTCGTCATCACTTCTGTGCAATCTAACGCGATCGCTTCCACCCTCTTGAGCGCGCTGAGCCCCTCGGCCCGTGAACCGATCGCGGGATTGGGAGGTCTGTCCAGCGCACACTTGGTCATCGCTGCGCTTCTCTTTGTGTTCTCCGCAATGGTGATCTTCGGCGGCATTAAGACCGTGGCTCGCGTGACCGAGTGGATGGCCCCGATCATGGCCACCGTCTACGTGATCATGGTTGCGGTGATTTGCGTGATGAACCTGCCCAAGTTTGGCGCTGTCATCGGTCAGATCTTCGCCGCAGCTTTCGCTCCGCAACCGACCCTTGCGGGCTTGGGTGGTGGAATCCTCGCCGCGGTGATCAACGGTACGAAGCGCGGCCTCTTCTCGAACGAGGCCGGTCAGGGTACCGCGCCCAACGCTGCGGCAACCGCGACCGTATCGCACCCCGTTCGCCAGGGTCTCATCCAGTCGCTGGGCGTTTTCGTTGACACGATCATCGTGTGTACTGCAACCGCTTTCGTCATCTTGATTGCCGGCGAGAAGGTGTGGTCCAACCCCGAGGCAAATCCGGCAAACCTGACCACCCTTGCGGTTGCAGATCAGCTGGGACAGTGGACCATCATGCCCATGTCGATCCTGATCTTCGTTCTTGCCTACTCTTCCGTTATTGCTGCTTACGTTTACTCCGAGATCAACCTGTCTTTCGTTGTCAAGTCCAAGGCCGCAACCTGGGCCGTGCGCATCATCTCCGTGGCCTCGGTCGTCATCGGTGCACTGACCACCCTTGATCTGGTCTGGAACGCGGTTGATATTGCGATGGCCATCATGACCGTGACGAACCTGGTTGCCTTGATCGTCCTTGCCCCCTGGGGCTTGGGTACGCTCCGCGATTACGAGGCCCAGCGCAAGAGCGGCATTGCTGATCCAGTGTTTGTCGCAAAGGACAATCCGCTCCTTCCTGGTGACCTTCCCGGCGATGTGTGGGATGGGGAGCCTACTTCGCGATAGGCTATGTGCGACACAAAGGAGGTCGTCATGCGTATCGCTCGTTTTTCTCAAGGAAGCTCGATTTACTACGGAGCTTTAGAGGACGAATCGACTCGAATCGTTGGCTTGAAGGGTGATCCGCTCTTTTCGCCCGTCGAGCCCTCGGGCCAGATCTTCGAGCTGGACGAAGTGCGACTTCTCTCGCCTGTCATTCCTCGTTCCAAGGTCATTGGCCTGGGCGGGAATTACCCTGCGCCGGGTGCAGCTCCGAGCGATCCCCCTGCGCGTCCCAGCGTTTTCTTGAAGCCGAACACTACGGTGATCGGTCCAGATGACCCGATCGTCTTTCCTTCCTGGGGACAGGAAGTCTTTTACGAGGCCGAGCTTGCGGTGGTCATTAAGACCTTGGCCAAGGACGTGAGCGTTGAGGATGCGCCCTCGGTGGTGCTGGGCTACACCTGCGCAAACGACTTGACCGCGGCGGATGCTGCTCGCGAGGACGGTGGTGCGCTTGGTCGCGCTAAGAGCTGGGATACCGCGTGTCCGCTTGGGCCATGGATCACGGTCGGTTCTTCTTTCGACCCCGATAATGCCCAGATCACGCTGCGCATTAACGGGGAGGAGCGGGGGAGCGGGAGCACCTCGCAGATGGGATATTCGATCGCTCAGATCGTGTCCTATGTGTCGGGAATTTTCACTCTACTGCCCGGTGATGTGATCTTGACGGGCACCCCTGCCGGAGGTCGCCTGAATTCCGGTGACCGCGTTGAAGTTGAGATTGAGGGCATTGGATCGCTGACAAACTTGGCGATGTGAAACTTATTACTGATCGCATAGTGACCCTTTTTCTCCATGGATTTTGCGCCCCGGGGGACGGCGGATGTAGCGTAAAAACATGGCAGATACGTCAGGCTTAGGTGGATTTGGTAAACACCACAGCAGTAGTGCAGACGAGGGTGCCTTTGGCGGTGTTGATGAACTGCTAGCAGCGATTGACGCACAAGTTGATGAGTCTAATAAAGCTGCAGCAGGCGCCTTCGAATTCGTTGAACGCATGAGGGATATCCGCGGCGAAGGCGAATCAAAAGATCACGCGGTTCGCGTCGTCGTTGATTCTTCGGGGACTCCCATTGAGGTTCAGGTTCCTGATCATCCGGCTCTTGGCCACGCCTTCCTTGAGGCGTTTAAACATGCTCGTCAAGATGTCGGTGCTCGCGTAGCAGATGCTGCTGTCGATGCTTATGGAGATTCTTCTATCGAGGCTCAGGTGCTCGTAAAAACCTATGGTTCGCATCGAGAGCACGCCGATGAGAACGCTGGAGCGCATGCCGCATTCGATCATTTTGGTCGTCTAGATGCAGGGGCGCTTCGCCATGGCGGAGACAAGTGAAGGTCATTTAAGGAGAAAAGATGAATGAAGTAGCCTGGCAGCCGGGTGACGCTGCACTTCTTGCAGGACGCATCGAATCTCAAGCGGGGGAAGTGAAGTCTTTGGCCAGTGAGGCCCGCGGTGCACGTGTCGGCTCTAATTCTTTTGGCCTGATGATTTCCCCCTTGGTGACTCCGATCGCTGAACTCTTCTTGGGCGTCATGGGAACTGCGATCTCTTTAGCCGGGGGAAGTTGCTCTGATCTGTCATCCGCATTGAAGAAGGTCAATGCGAACTTCCAGGAGACGGAATCTGGCAACATCTCCGCTGTTCAAACTACCGGAGAGATGGCTAACGGGGGTGCTCGCTGATGGCTGCTCCTCACACTCCGGGATCCACCGCAACAAGGACCACAGGCGGGCAAGCTGGGGCGTCGGCCTCGGCACAGGGAGGAGAAGATCCCTGGTACACCGGAGGCGGCGCACTTGAAGATATCGCAGGGATTTCTTCCGCGGTTAGCTCGGGCAACTGGGTCCAGGGCGGTTTGAGTACTGCATCGTTGATTGCTGACACTGCATCCGCCTTCATCGATCCTCTAGGAACCGCGTTGTCGTGGGGAGCAGCGATCATTATGGATCACTGCCAGCCACTTCGTGGATGGCTTCAAAAGCTTGCCGGAAATAAAGACGATGTCCTTCAGAAGGCAAACTCGTGGCGCTCCGTGGCCTGTGCTCTAGAAGAAAACGCGACGCGCCTGAAGACGAACGTCACGTCTTTCACTCAGTATTCACGAGGCCAAGCAGCCGAATCATTCGCGCAACGGGCTGGTGGAATCAGCGTTTTGATCGCGGGCGCGTCAAAGGGGGCGCACGCCCTTGCTGAGGGTATGAAGGTCCTCTCATCTGTCGTTGAAATTGTGTACTCGATGGTGCGAGACGCGATCGCGCAGATTGTTGGAACGTTTATCAGCGCGGTTGTGCAGGCATTTCTGAGTGCCGGACTTGCCTTGGCGAAGCTCATTCCCGAAATCGTCATGCACGTGAAGAACTGGGCAACGAAACTGGCGAAGTCGGTCAAGGATTTGATTGCTACAGCGGGTAAGCTCAAGGACTTGTTCACTCACGGGCGTGAAGCAGTGTCCTCGATCATGTCGAAGATCAAAGAAGGGATTGCTGGCCTGAAGTCCGGTGAACCCCACGTGCCCCATACTCCTGAGACTCCTCGGGAACATTACAGCTCGCCTGTCGAGGTTGACCCTTCCTCGGTGCGCTCACGTGAGGATTTGCTGAGGGATGCTCCGAAGGATACCCGTGATCCCGGCCTTCCTGACGCAGTTATGCAGGAGGGACGCATTGACGGCCTCTCCGGTGCTGATTTTGTCAGGAAACCCGATGATGTCTGCGGTTATGCACCTGACGGTACTCCGCGCAATTATGAGGGTTGGAATCGGGACAATCGCATGTTCTATGTTGATGAGAATGGGGTAGCGACAGAAGCTACTAGGTGGCCCGCTCACGATGGCTATAAGGATGGGGTGCGAGAGTATTCAACTGCTGAAGAATATGCAGCTGAACACGGCCTCATCGTGGACCGCATTGGCAATCCTCGCGGCGGATATTTGGGGGCTGTCGAAGACGGTCATGTCTCAACCTTTGAGGAACGGGCTTTGGCGCCCGGATCCGTCCATGAGCCCTACTACCAGTACCAAATCAACCCTTCTAATATGCCCGAAGGGTGGAAGATCGAGCACGGTACTGCAGCGCCGTGGCAAAGCGAGGCAGGCGGTGCGCGTCAGCTTCGTATCCTCGATGCAGCAGGCCATTCTAAGAGCGTTGCGGATCTTCTCGATTTGGGTATTTTGCAGGGTGTGGAGGTTCCTGTTGGACTTCGTTGAGCGTTTCGCTCAAGCGGTGAATGCCGCTTGGGGGGACCAAGTTAGGGGAAGTCTAGAACCAGGAGATTCCCTGGTGGTTTACCCGTCTTCTGCTGCAGCAGAACCATTTGGTGTGTATTTCGACGACAATACGTACTCCTTTTATACACACGAGCGCGGTTCGCGTGTTGGTCCCGAGTTTCAATCTGACGATGTCAGAGTGGTCGAACACTGCCTGACTCTGAGTGTGGGCAATGCGGTTCGAGTTGCGCAGGGGTTCGAGAAGCTAGCGTTGTACAACACTGCTCCAATCCGTTCTGGATGGACAATGGTTCGATCGGCATCAGCAAGTAATCCGGGGTTTACGGGGATTCGTTCAGATCGCGGTGTTTTCTATCCCTGCGCGAGGGCAAACCGTTGGCTGCTCGCGGGGCTCTCTCACGTGGTTGAATATTCGCCGCTCGACGTGTTGGAGTGCTACTTGCGTCCAGATGCAGCGCCGCTTTTAACGCAGTGGCTTTCGAAGCCCGCAGGATGACATGTTTCGTGGCATATGATGGGGAATAGCTCGCGGAAAGGTGACATATATGGATTCAACGACACCAGAGCCCAAGGAACCGCAGGGTCCTTGGCGTTGGTTGATGGACAGTGAAGAGGTGAGTTCTTCACTGGTGCGTTCCAGCATTGAGCAGTTCACCAGCCTGGAGGCCTACACCTCTAAGTTTGGCGATATGGTCGACATGATCGGCTACCCCTATCTTTCGCGCGTGTGGCAGGTTGATCCCAATGGCAAGCCCTATTCCTTCGAACAGCGCTGCCTGGCAATCACCGATGTCCACTCGCCCTACTACGCGTACACGATTGCGAAGCTTCCCGTATATGCGTTGATTTCAACCGGAATTACCGCACCGAACTTCGGTATGGAAGGTGGCGCGCGGGAAGTGCGTTTCATCTACGGTGGCGAACTTTTGACGGTCGCCGAGTGCGTTGAACTGGGTATCTTGAAGGGACGGTCTCTGTCATGAGTACTACCAGTCAACTGATCGAATTCGCTAAATCCTCTGGCGCTTTCTGGATGAATCGCGGCACTGGTACTGCACTGACGTGGGATAGCGGTATTTACTGGCACAACTTGTGGACCGAGCACGATGATCAGGGCACTTTACTGTACAAGTATGGTCCCAGTGAGCGTTGGGAGGATCGCTCGACTTTCGTTGCTTCCCCCTTCGAGGATTGGACAGCGAAGGGCGCGATTATCCACGTCGGCGAGTTCGCACGTAGCTATCTAGGTTGGGATCCGATCATCATTCCGCAGGTTGATTCTGATCCCGTTGCTCATCCTTACGTGTATTCGCAGTTCTTTCCGTGGGTTGGAGGGCTTGAGCTGGATGGAAAAGTCCTGCCTTTGACCGTCCGCACAATGTTCCCCACCCACCGAGAACTCACTGCGTTTGCGCATATTGCGCCTGTTGATTCCCAAGCATTGCTGGATGCATATATGTCTGAAGATGGTGGGATTTTGCGGAACTGGGTTCGCCGCAGTTAGTTGTTTGATTTTCGAGGCCGAGGCAGCCGGGTGGACGTGTTGAGTTCATCCGGCTGCTTTTTGTCTTGTGAAGCCCCTCTGGACTTTCTCTTGAATCTTGACATTGTGGGGGAGCGTGGTTGTAGCGTGGAAGCATGGACGAGAGCTTTGGTTTGGACCGCGTTGAAGCGGCTCGGGCTGAGCTGCGCGAGGAAATTGAGGCTGCGCTTCAGCGAGGGAGTAAGGCGCGCTCATTTCTTGAACAGCTTGAGGACGTTCGGGGTGAAGGGGCATCGAAAGGCGGTGCAGTCCGCGTGACTGTCGACTCTTCGGGAATGCCCATTAGCGTCGTTGTCGACGGTTTTCCAAAGCTCGGTGATGCATTTATCGAGGCGTTTTGAGGGGAATGGAGGTGCCTGTTGGGTTTTAGTGAGCGTCTTGGTCAGGTGATGCATGAGGTCTGGGGATATGACGTGGTGGGTGATCTGGGGAAGGATGGTTACTTGGAGTTCTTTCCCACGGACACGGTCTCTGAACCGGAGGTAGTGCACTGCAAGGAAGGTTTGTTCGCCTATTACCGGTATGAGCGCGGCAATATCAGGGCACCGGTTTTTCAGTCGAGTAGTTTGCATGTGATGGAGCACTGCCTTGTGCAGAACTATGGGAACCCTATTCGCAAAAAACTAGGTTACTTGCCACTGTCTTTGTATGGTTATGTGTCCGCAAAAGAAGGGTGGATTTTAGTTAGGCGTGATCTGCGTCTGCGGCATGATTATCGAGGTATTCAAGACCCGAATTCACTCGAGTACCCGTGTGAAACCCGGGATTTTCGTCTTCTTTCGGCGTTGTCGTATGTTGTTGAGTATTCGCCTTTGGATGTGTTGGAGTGTTATTTGCGCCCGGATGCTGGTCCGCTCCTGAGTCAGTGGGTTGATCTTGAGTGGACGCCTGAG
>CAUTOM010000054.1:0-11446 GCA_963540435.1 uncultured Actinomyces sp. | reverse complement strand
GCGTGCACAATTGCGCCAAATTACCTCAGAAGAAGGCGGAAACACCTTCCCGCGCTTGACCGTATCCGAGGCTCATCCCGGCGGTTTGGCTCAGCTGTATGCGGGACGGCCCACGAAACTC
This sequence comes from uncultured Actinomyces sp., assembly GCA_963540435.1. Taxonomy (GTDB): domain Bacteria; phylum Actinomycetota; class Actinomycetes; order Actinomycetales; family Actinomycetaceae; genus Pauljensenia. Next base: position 11,325 of record CAUTOM010000054.1, on the reverse strand, counting down.
TCCAGCCTCATCCGAGAAAGCGCTGCGCACAAGCGCGCCTTGGAACGCGCGCGTTCCTTGGTTTCTTTCGCTCATGAAATGGCGATGCGCCACGGAGTTGCTCCCGTCCACATCGCGATTGGACACGCACAGTGGGGGGAAGACGAGGCCCGCACCAGTGCACCGGTTTTCTTGCGTCCCCTGCGCCTGAGTCTTGAAGGCGACGATGTTGTCATCACCTTGCGTCACGGGATGGAGCTGTCGGCCGCATTCGAAGATGCACTCGCGGAAAAGAATGTCCACATTGACATGGACGAGGTTGCGCACCTGTCCACCCAGACCCACGGTTTCTCGGCCTCGGTTGTCTTGGACCATGCGCGTCAAGCTGCCTCGGTTCTGGACAACTTTGATGTGCGCGAAGAACTGACCATCGGTATTTTTGAGCACCCGGCTGCCCTTCTGCTTCGCGAACTCGATCGTCCCGCTCACTTGATGAAGAACCGTATTATCCGCGCTCTGGCTGGGGATGCGGCTGCGCGCAGTGCTATTTCGGGGCCTCTTCCCGAATCGAACCCCAGTGATCGCGACCCCGATGAGGAACGCGGTGCGGGTGACCTGACCCCGAAGCAGCAAGATGTTGTCGAGGCCGTTGCGGATGGTCATTCCTTCATCGTTGATGCGCCCTCGGGGGCAGAAGATGCTTCTTTGATCGCTGCGATTATTGCCGATAGCGCCGCGAATGGCCGTAGCGTGGTCCACATTGCTGGTTCCCCCTCACGCACCTTGGCCGTGCACGGTCGCCTTCGCGATTTGGGCGTGGACGAGGCCGCGGTTCGTATCGACGGTTCCAACGCGTCTGATGCGACGCTGGGGCTTCAGCTCATTCACGCTTCGCAAGATCTGACCTCGGTTGAGGACAGTGCAGAGGTTGCGAAGATGCGCGCTCGTTTGCGTAGTGTTCGCCAGACGCTTTCGTCCTACACAACCTACCTGCATCGCCCCTTCAAGCAGTTTGGGGTCAGCGCATTCGATGCCCTCCAGGTCCTCACCGACCTGACGGCGACCAAACCGGCGCCGCGTACTCGTGTGCGTTTGAGCGAAGAGATCCTCATTGAGATCGCGTCTGACCAAGGGGCGCGTGCCCGCGAGCTCCTCCACGAGGCCTCGTCCTTGGGAGTGTTCTCGCGCAATGCCCAGGTGGGGCCGTGGAAGGGGGTCGTCATCGGTTCCCAAGAACAGGTTCCCGACGTTCTTGAGCGCGTGAATCGTCTTGCGAAGGAAACTTTGCCCGAGCTACGTGTGTTGATCGCCTCTGTTGCCGGGGAAACAGGGATTTCCTCGGCGGTCAATATGCGCCAGTGGTACGACCAACTCGCTATGTTCGAGGGGGTTCGTGAGGTTCTTGACGTTTTCCAACCGCGGGTCTTTGAGCGTTCCGCTGCCGATATGGTCATTGCGACGGCCTCGAAGAAGTGGCGTCAAGAGCACGGTATTTCTATGCCCCGCTCACAGCGCGTCCGCTTGGTCAAGCAGGCACAGGACATGCTGCGCCCGGGAAGCCATGTTGAGGACTTGCACCGCGCGCTCTTGACCGTTCAGGAACGTCGTGATGTGTGGCGTCAGCATTGCGATAGCGACGGTTGGCCGAAGCTACCCTCGAACTTGGCCCAGGCCGCTGCCCTCACTCGCGAGGTCGCCGAAGACCTTGCGCATCTGAACCCCATGTTCGTTACTGCTCATGGCGATCTGGACGGGATGCCGATCGTTGATTTGGCCAAGCTTTGCGAGCGCCTGAGCGCCGATCCTGATGGCGGCTTTGAGTTGCCGCGTCGCGTTGCTGTCTTGAAAGAACTGGCCGAGTTGGGGCTGGAGCCTTTGGCGCGTGATCTTCGCCAGCGTCACGTTGATGACGACCAGCTGGACGCTGAACTCGATCTTGCGTGGTGGGCTTCCATCCTTGGTCTCATGCTTGCGACGGATTCTCGTTTGGGTGGTTTTGATCCCGCGGTTCTTGAGCAGGCTTTGACTGAGGGGCGCGAGCTGGATCGCCAGCAGGTCGCTTCCTTGGTTCCGCAAGTGATCTCACGCCTTCGCCGAGGCCGTACCCAGGCCGTAGCGAATGATCCTCAGACTTTGAGCGCGCTTGAATTGGCTGTCAATGACCAGCATGCGCTGACCTCGTTGTACGCGCAGTTCCCTTTGGCGTGGGACTTGATCCCGGCGGTTTTGACGGTTCCGACTCTTGTCCCGCAGATCTTGCCGGAGAATCATCAGGTCGATGTCGTCATCTTGGATGACGTTGATGCGCTGCCTTTGGCTGAGCTTGTTCCGATCATTTCTCGTGCTTCTCAGGTCGTTCTTTTCGCTGATCTTGCCCAAGAACATGTCGATGATTCGGTTGCGGCTCTTTCCGAGGTTCTTCCCCACCTGCGCATGGAAGTACGCCCGACTCGCTTGAACGACCAGATGGCGCTCCTTCTTGCGCGTTACCGCGTTGATCACACGGGTGTCCCGGTTCCGTGGACTTCCGCAAGTGCTCCCGTAACAGCGATTTGGACCGAGGGAACGGGTATGCCGACCCCCGGTAGTGAGGCTGTTGAATCGACCGCGGTGGAAGTGGACGCCGTCGTTGAAGCTGTTCTCGAACATGCGACCTCGACCCCCGAGCGTTCCCTCGCAGTAGTTGCCCTGAACTCGCAGCACGCTGAGAGGATCCGCACCCAGCTCATGCGGACGATTGGCGCGGAGCCCGGCTTGGCCTCGTTCTTCGATCCCGCGCGTGTGGAGCCTTTCGTTGTTGTCGACCCCGATGGCGCACGAGGCCTGGGCCGCGACCACATCATCATCGCTGTTGGTTTTGCGAAGACCCCGCACGGTCGCGTGATCCATCACTTTGGCGTCTTTTCTTCCCCCGCGGGTGCTGGTGCGATGGCCGATGTCTTGCGTTCGGTGCGCGGAGACCTCACTGTTGTCTCTTCGATTCGACCCGAAGAAGTCGACACTTCCCGTCTGTCCCAGCGTGGCGCGCTGATGCTTGTTGATCTCCTTGAGATCGCCCGAGGCCAATCCGGGGTTGGTATTGATTCGTGGCCTACCTTGGATATTGAACCCGATCGACTGCTCATTGATCTTGCGGATCGACTCTACGGCCTGGGCCTTGAAGTTGTGGCAAACATTGGGATTCCGGGCGGTTTGCGGATTCCCCTTGCGATCGGACACCCTGAGGTTCCGGGACGTCTGCTCCTCGCGGTCCTTACCGATGACGATGAGTATGTTGCTCAGCCTTCATTGCGTGTGCGCGATCGCCTGTGGCCCGCGATGCTTGAAGCACAGGGCTGGAAGGTTCACATTGCCTTGTCGATGGCGGTGTTCATCGATCCAGCGAAGGAAACAGATCGAATCGTCCAGCTGGTTTTGGATGCCGTCGACGAGATCAACGGTCCCGCTGTTCCCGTGATGGAGCTTCCTGCGAATCCGGATGCTGAGTTCGGTGCGAATGCTTCTGAGGATGCTGATCTAGCGCCTATGTCTGAAGAAGATGCAGCAGATGACCATGCTGGCGAGGCACGTCAGCGTCGCGATGAGTGGGTTGAAGATACTCAGGGTGGGGAGGGCATCCTTCTTGCAAGCGATATCGAGGCCGAGAGCGCACGCGGCGAGCGTCCTGCGATTGCTCGAGGGCTTCCCCTTGCTGCTTACAGCGATGATCAATTGGATGAGATTGCGCAGTGGGTTGCCTCTGATGGAGTAGAGCGCAGCGAGGAAGAATCGGTCGATGAGCTTTGGCGCGCTCTCGGTCTGACGCGTCGTGGCGCCCAGACTGACGCTGTCTTGCGTCACGTTGTCCGTAGGAATACGAGCGCCAAGTAATAGGGCAGCCGAAAGAATGAGTGAAACCGGTCAGGGGAGTGCGCGGCGGCGAGCACGCAGGCGTGTGCTCTACGTCAACGAGGTGGATTTGCGCTTGAGTGACCAGGGGATTCCCACTTCTCTTGAGGAGCGGGTGAGTGATCAGGAACGGCAAGATGCCGCTGATAAGGCTCATATTGTTGGCGAAGCTGATCAGTCGAATACTCAGCGTTTGAAAGAGAATGTGCCTCCGCACGCGCAAGCACGGATTTAAACGCTGCCTTTGGGCATAAAAACGGTGGTGGCAACCAAATGGTTGCCACCACCGTGATGCTTTCAGGCGAACAATCAGTTGTTGTTCTGAGCCTTAAGCAGGTCGCGGATCTCCGAGAGCAGCTGAACATCTTCGCTGACCTCGGGGGTCTCCGCATCTTCTTCCTTCTTGCGGCGAGCTGCCAGCGCGTTCATCGGCAAGACGATGAAGAAGTACAGAGCGAAGGCGACGAGCAGGAAGTTGACGAGCGCAGTGATGACGGCGCCGGGCTGCACGGTTGCTGTGCCAATGGTGAACTTGAAGACATCGTCGAAGTTCTGCTCGCCAAAAAGACCACCGATGAGGGGGTTGATGACTTTGTTGACCAGTGCGGTGACGACTGCGGTGAAGGCAGCACCGATCACCATACCGACGGCAAGATCAATGGCGTTTCCGCGGGAAATGAATTCTTTGAAGCCCTTAAACATGGATTTCTCCTTGAGTTGTATTTTCAGCTCTGAGTCCAGCAGGTTTCACCGAACTCGCACGTGTTGCGTGACGCATGCGCGTCAACCAAGGAAAAAGCCTAGCGAGAAAAAGAACGCCTAGGGAAGCTGAAAACAAGCAGTTTTCCTCACAAAATGCGGCGATGTTTTGCAGGAGTTTTTCAAACCGCTTTCAGATTAATCACGCGCGAGGGCGTGAGAACCCCATCGACGGCCTGATCGTGTGTCTCGCAGGGGAGTAGCTTGTCCATATATTCCCAGTCAAAAACGCAGGCAATTACGGGAGTCTTAGCGGATCTGAAACGCAGAGCACGGTCGTACCACCCACCTCCTTGTCCCAGTCGAGTCCCCGCACGGTCGACTGCAAGCCCCGCCACCAAAATGACGGATACCGTAGCAAGGGCCTCGGGCCCACGAAGCTCTGCGGTGCTTTGTGCGGGAAAACGAGGATTGGGGCGAATCAGCGAATCCTCTTCTGTGTGAAGCGACCACGCCACTTCTTTCAGAAGGCACCCATCACTCTGACATAAAACGGGTAGGAGAATCGGGTTGTGCGCGCCAACAATGCCGGTGATATCCGGTTCTTTCTCCATGGGATAGAAAGCGGCAACTGGGTGTTGGGGACTTGGATGAACATCGAATTCAGCCAGTGCACGTTGCCAATTACGCAACAAACTTTCACCTTCGTGTGTGCGGCATCTTTCGTCACAATAGGCATTGCGGCGGGCGCGAATCTTGCGGCGAATTGAGTCTTTATGCACGGTGATGTCGCTCATGCGCCCTTTCCTCCGCTACTGTGGTCATCATGACAGATCGAAATGTACCCGTGCGTCACGCGGTCGTCCCGGCCGCCGGACGCGGCACCCGTTTCCTGCCGATCACAAAGTCTGTGCCCAAGGAAATGCTGCCTGTCGTTGACCGCCCTTCAATTGAATATATCGCTCGTGAGGCAACGGATGCCGGTATCGACGATATGCTCTTCGTTACTCGAACCGGCAAGGAATCCATCGAAGCCTACTTCGATGCCGATCCCGGCCTCGAGCATGAACTGGAGAAGGCAGGCAAGGATAAACTTCTTGCCCTCTCTCGTGAATACCTTCAGCTTGCGCGCATGCACTCCGTGCGTCAGGGACACCCCCTGGGACTGGGGCACGCAGTTTTGCAGGCTCGCCAGCACGTCGGTGACGCTCCCTTCGCTGTGATGCTTCCCGATGACCTCATGCACCCCAACTCCACCTTGCTTAAGCACATGATCGATGTGCGTCATGCTCTGGGTGGTTCGGTTGTTGCTCTCCTTCGCGTGACTCCCGAGCAGGCGACGGCATACGCCTCGACCTCGGTTACCCCCTTAGTAATCCCCGAAGGCGTCTCTCTCAACGAGGGCGAGCTCATGCGCATCGACCGCGTCGTCGAGAAGCCTCCGCTCGAAGAAGTCATGAGCGAATACGCAGTTGTCGGCCGCTACGTCTTCGACCCCGCAATCTTTGAAGAGCTCACTCGAATCGAGCCTGGTCGTGGTGGTGAATACCAGCTGACTGATGGTTTCGCTCGCCTCATCGATCGCGACCCGGCAGATGGCGGCGGCCTGTACGGTGTCGTCGTCAACGATCGCCGCTTCGACACCGGCGACAAGCTGGGCTACCTCGAGGCCAACATCGCCTTGGCTTTGGAAGATCCTAAGCTCGGCCCGCAGCTGGCAGACTTCCTTGTCCACGAGGCTGGAACGCAGATCAAGGATCGCCTCGCGAAGGTTCTGGGTCTGTAATGCGCTCGGTCGCTGACTTCTATCAAGACTGTATTTCCGCTGTCGGGCAGCAACCTCCTCTGGATGTTCAGCTTCCCGATGCGGTGGGTTGCGTTCTAGCAGAGGATGTCCAAGCTCCTTTCAACCTCCCGGTTGCAGATCTTGCCGCATGCGATGGCTATGCGGTTGCTGCTGCCGATCTCGAAGGTGCTCGCCCGGATGCCCCTGTTGTCCTGCCCGTTACGGAAGAGATCCGCGCGGGGGATATCCACCCGGCTGCCCTGATCCGAGGCCGCGCGATCCGTATCGCGTCTGGCGCTCCCATGCCGCAGGGCGCGGATGCAGTTCTTGCTCTGGAATTCAGCGACCACGGTGTCGCTAAGGTTTCCGCAAAGACTCAGCCTGCGGTGGGCGAAAATATCCGCCGCAAAGCTGAGGACGTGGAAGAAGGAACCGTTGTTCTCCGTGCGGGAACCCGCGTGGGAGCACGTCAGGTTGCTCTTCTTGCCGGTGTCGGTCGTTCGCGAGTGCTGGTCCACCCGCGGCCTCGAGTCGTGATCTTGTCGATCGGTGATGAAATCGTTGAACCGGGACGCGAGGCGCGTCCGGGAACGGTTTTTGACGCCAATGGTCATGCGCTCTCAACGGCCATTGCTGATGCCGGAGCCCAGACTTTCCGCGTGTCTGCGGTACCCGACGAGCGCTCAGTCTTGCGTGAAACTATCGAAGACCAGTTGGTGCGCGCTGACCTGATTTTGACGACCGGCGGTATTTCTTACGGCAGTGGCGATACTGTGCGCGAAGTTCTCTCGGCGCTGGGCACGGTTCGCTTTGACTCTGTTGCGGCTTGGCCCGGGCACATCCTCGGTGTTGGTACCGTTGGTGGAGATGACCAGGGGCGCGCGGGAACGCCTATTTTCTGCCTCCCCGGTGACCCGGTTTCTGCCCAGGTGTGTTTCGAGGTTTACGTGCGCCCCGCTCTGCGTCACATGCAGGGCTGGACGGTACTCAATCGTCCTAGCGTTGAGGCTCGAGTGGACCGCTCCTGGTATTCGCCTCGCGGACGCCGTGAATTCGTACGCGTGCGCCTAGTGGGAGACCCCCACAGTGGCTATCAAGCGAAGGTTATGGGGGCCCCGGCCTCGTTGCTGCTCTCTGCATTGGCCGAATCCAACGCTCTCGCGGTTGTCCCTGAAGCCGTAACGAATGTGCGCGTTGGGGATACCTTGCGCTGCATGGTTTTGGACTAATAGGGATCGCAGATGAATCTGCGTTCACTTTTTACGCCGACTCAGGTGTGGGGTCGCGACCCTTCGTTTTTCAGTGTCCAGATTTCGGATCCGGTCGGAGAGGGGTTTCTCCACGAGAATCCTGATGCCCCTCACCGACCAAAAGTTGCGACGATCCGCCCACTATTGGGTCATGATCATTCGCGCGTCGATACGGTGCGTCGAGCCAATGCTCCGTGGCTAACCCCGTGGGATGCGACATTGCCCGTGGGTGCCCGGGAAGAGCTACCGACGCTGTGGGAGTACATGCGTCGCGCGGACCGCGATCAGCGCGAGGGGCATTCCTTGATTTTGATGCCCGAATTTGATGGGCGCCCGGTTGGTCAATTCACGCTGTCTCAGGTCCAGTGGGGTGCGATGAGCCAGGGCGTTTTGGGGTACTGGGTTGCTCAGGAAGCATCACGTATGGGTCTTGCTTCTCTAGTGGTTGCCTACATGATGGACCTCGTGATTGGAGAGCTGGGGCTGCATCGCATTGAGGTCAATGTGCGCCCTGAAAATGAGCGTTCTTTGGGATTGTGCCGCAAATTAGGTTTGCGTGAAGAGGGGTATCGCGAGCGTTACATGAACATCGCGGGTGTGTGGGCCGACCACGTCAGTTTTGCGATGGATGCTGAATCTCTTCCCGAAGGTGGGATGCTCACATCCTTGTATGGGAAGGGACTTCGCTAGCCAATAGTGGGGCAGGTGTGACAACTGTGAATAGTGTTGCGATCTTCAGGATTTCTTCTGCTATCGATTAAAGACACGCGCTCGCACTAGCCGCTGATTGTCGCCTCGACGCTTTAGCGTGGGGGAGTGGTGTATGGCGGAGTTTTAGTTGCGATAGCAGTCCTTGTGAGCGTAGCGACCCTTCCATACCTCATTGCTCGTCGAAGCGCGATGATGCAGTCCCGAGAAAATGATCGGTTCTCTCCCAGCTTGCGTCTCGTCGAATCAACTAGCGTCAGTTCTATCGATCATTGCGCCTCCGAGTCGCCCAAACTTCTCAGTGGCACACGTCCCGTTCAACGAAGGAGCTCACCAGTGGCACACAATGCTCCAGTTATTTCCGTCGAGGCCGCCCGTGCGCGCAGTCGCGGAGTGCGTGAGATTTCTGCGTTGCGTGCGCGTCGTGCCGCTCGCTTGAGTGCCGAGGCCGCAGCCGCCAGGCGCCGCATGCTCCTTGTTGCGGTGGCAGGGCTTGCGACCTTGATTCTTGCGGGTTCAGCCGCTGCGACTTCGCTGTCGTGGATCTGGCCTGTTGTTCCTTTTGCTCTGGGGTTTGCGACGATTGCTTTCTCGCGTGCATGTGCTGTGCGTTCCCAGCGGATCGGTGAAGAAGAAGTTGCTCAGCTCCACAGGCTTCGCGATCAGCTCTCGCGATCGACGAGTGAACCCAAGGTGAGTGTTCAGGCCGAGGTCGTGGAAGCCAAGCAAGACGCCGAGGCTGAGGCTACCGATTTTCTTGAGTCCGAGGAACCCGTTGCAGAGGTTTCTGTGGAGGCTCCTGCAAAGGAAAGCGTCGAGGCCCAGGTGAGTGTGGCCTCGGAGATTCAAGAAGAGGTTCCCGCGCCGGTTGAGCGCCGTACATGGACTCCGGCAGCGATCCCCGCACCGACCTATGCGATGCGTGCTCGTTTGAGTGGTCGAATTGTCCACCCCGATACGGATATCCGGGGAATTCCACGAGTAGATGCGCGTATCCCTGCTCGTCCGATCGCAGCTGGTCCCGTGGCGCAGGATGCGCGCTCGACTGAAGAAGTTGTCGCCTTCGAGTCGGTCGTGCTGGACGTCGAGGCTGCACTGGATTCTCGCATCGCGCAGTAGTTGCGCCCGGGGCTTTTTGCAGGCTCCGTTTGGCCAAATAGACTTCTCCCGCTATGATGGTGAAGTCCTTGGGGCTATGGCGCAGTTGGTAGCGCGTCTCGTTCGCAATGAGAAGGTCAGGGGTTCGAATCCCCTTAGCTCCACAAGTTGGGCCGGGTTTTGAAACCCGGCCCTTTTTGTATGTGCCGTGCAAGCATGTCTATCTAAATGAACGAGATGCTGTTGGCTTACTCCGTGCTGATAAAGGGTCTCGGCCGCTTCGTGAGGAAACAGCCGAGACCTTGATGTGTTTCGAGAGCGTGGAATCAGTCCTGCCAGTAATCCAACTTCTGGGTGATTCCAATGGCGGACGCCCGGAAGCTGGGGTTAAGTCCCTGCTTGCGCTGCATCTGGTAGTCCTTTGCGCATCGAATTGCCTTATCGCCCAAGATCACAATGACGGGCAGGTTAATGAGGGCCATCAATCCCATGAGGATATCGCCGATATTCCATGCGACCGAGAACTCCAGTAGTGCGCCTGCAAACACCAGCAACGAGGCTACTGCGCGGAAGATCGTCAGCACCCAATGCGGGGTGGGCTTGTCACCGAAGAGGAAACGCAAGTTGACCTCGGCGTAGTAGAAGTTGCCGACCAGGGTGGTGAAGCCGAAGAGAAGAAGTGCAAAGGTTGTGAAGGGGCCGGCGAAGGAACCGATTGTCGACGCCATTGCGTTTTGAACCAGCGGTGCGCCCGTGACGTCTCCTGTGAGTTCGATATTCGAGGAGAGGATGACGAACGCGGTGATGGTGCAGATGATCATCGTGTCGATGAAGACCGAGAGCATCTGGACGAGGCCCTGCTTGGCCGGGTGAGAAACCGAAGCGGAAGCCGCAGCGTTCGGGGCAGAACCGACACCGGCCTCGTTCGAGTACAAACCACGCTTAATACCGAGCATGACGGCGGAGCCAGCAAAGCCGGAGAAGATCGCCTTGAAATCGAAGGCGCTAGCGAAGATCGATTCGAACATCGTGGGAATATTGCGCCAATTCAATGCGATGACGACGATGCCAACGCCCAGATAGATGATGGCCATGATCGGCACGAGGATGCCGGTGATGTCAGAGAGGCGACGAGTTCCGCCGAAGATTGAGCCGGCCATGGCCAGGCCGAGCAGTCCACCAATGATGTAAGGCGTGTAGCTGGCGTTGTACCAGCTGTATGCGCTGAAAGCCTGATTTACGTTGAAGGAAGCAAGGAGGTTGAATCCACCCATATAGGTGACGATCAATGCAACGGCGAAAATGATAGCGAGGGTCTTGCTGCGAAGCGCGTCCTTGATGTAGTACGCAGGGCCACCGAAAGAGTGGCCGTGCGGGGAACGGTGCTTGTAGATCTGTGCGAGCGTTGATTCGATAAAGGCCGATGCGGCACCGATGGTCGCGATGACCCACATCCAGAAGACTGCTCCTGCCCCGCCCAGCGCGATTGCGGTTGCGACACCTGCGATGTTGCCAACGCCGACTCGCGAGGCCGTGGAGACCATGAGTGCGCGGAATGAAGAGAAGTCACTTCCCTTCTCAGGCTTCTCCATGACAACGCGAATGGATTCGCCGAACATGCGCAGGGGGAGTGCCTTGGTGCGGATAAAGAAGTACAAGCCAACACCGATCAGAAGAATGATCAGGATGTAGCTATATAGCGCAGTAGATATAACATCCAAAATCGCCGACATGAGAGCTCCTCAACTAGCTAAAAGCGCAGTACCAAGCCGTTTTTTGGCCTTATGCAGGCGCTGCGAACTGAATGAGATAAGGGTATAGCAAAGGTAAAGAAATAGCAATGCCAGTAAAACTTCGTTCAATAGAAATGAGGTGTGTGCTGGTTCACGTGGTTTTGGTTTGACGTGGGGGGTGGTG
>CAUTOM010000053.1:0-11753 GCA_963540435.1 uncultured Actinomyces sp. | reverse complement strand
ACCGGGATCAGGCCCTACAGGAAGCCGCATAACGGCTACCATTAAACGCGTCCAAGTTTCGGGGCGCAGTTCATTTCTCGCCACCGGGACCAGTTTTATAGCGTCAGCTCGCTAGATGGTCAGCCCATCCTGCGACGCGATGCGACTGCCGCACCACCAGCAAGGAGAGCGGCCAAGCCGACTCCCAGGAGGATTCCACTGTCTGCGCCGGTCTTCGCCAGAGGAGACTTGGGATTCTTCGGCTTATCGGGAGTGCTCGGCGGAACCGCGGGAGGATTCGACTCTGAGGGTGCCGGAGGCACCGAGGCAGTGGTCGACGTTGAAGGGCTCGGCGTCGTCGAAGTTGACGGCGAAGGCGTGGGCGTCGTGCTCACTGCAGGAGTCGGTGTTGTCGTCGACGGGGTGGGCACCGGGGTGGTGGTGCTCGGGGTCGGAACCGGAGTGGTCGTCGACGGAGTCGGTGCAGGCGTCGTTGTGGAAGGCGTCGGCACCGGAGTAGTCGTGGACGGAGTGGGCACCGGGGTGGTGGTGCTCGGGGTCGGAACCGGAGTGGTCGTCGACGGAGTTGGAGACGGGGTTGGCGTCGTCGTCGACGGGGTCGGCGAAGGCGTCGGTGTCGTGGTGGACGGTGTCGGCGAAGGGGTCGGCTTCGGCTTGGTTACGTTCGTCACCGTTGCGGTGTAATCCTTTTCAGGATTAATCGTCAGGGTTGCAGTCTTCTTGTCTGCACCCAAGGTCACGCCCTCGGACTGATCAAAGACACCGGAGGTCGCGTTATCCCACAGAACACTTGCATCGGGAAGGTTCTTTTCCTTGATGCTGACCTTCGTTCCGATAGGCAGCTTGTCCGGGTAGGTGTAGGTCTGTCCCTTCTTAACAGTGACCGTTTCAGTCCGGTCAACACCGGGGCCCTTCAGGGTGACCTCGAAAGTGAAGTCCGGGTTCTCGGTCAGCGCTGCGGCAGAATCATCGACCTTCTTTGCAATGGAGAAGACCTGACGTGCTGCGGCACCCGCATCTGCGCCAAGGACGACATCCTGAGCAGAGACCGTGCGGGTTTCCATGTCATTCGCAGTAATAGTCGCGGTGTTCCAGTAGTGGCCGGAAACAACCTCGGGGGTGTGACCGTACAGAACAATGATTGCGAACTTATTTGCGGGAACCTCGGGAAGCTTGATTTCCAGCTTGTTCGCCGAGCAGCTAATGGTCGCATTCTGACGAATTGCTCCGCCGGACACATCTGGCCCGTTGTAGCCGTTGGCGACCGAGTCGACAAGCTTAAGATTCGCTTCGTCGTTCTTCAACAGCGGTTCAAGATCATCGCAGTTGAAGTCCCACTTCGTGTCTTCGGAGTTGTCAACAACGCTGACATTTTTCAGACCGGTGTCGCCACCGGGAACCGTGATACGCCACGCAAGCGTACGGTTCCTGTTGAGCGTGTTGAAGAGCCAGCCATCCTTGCGGAAATCCACGCCAACGCCGATGCCAGGCTGAATATCGACGTCAACCGACTTCGTCTCGGTCAGCTTGAAAGGCTGCTTCTTACCAACCTCATTCTTGGACAGGGTCAGCTGTGCGGTAGTGATCACCCAACCGTCCCAAGAGGCTGCACCTTCGGCCGCATCATTAAAGACGACCTTGACGCTACCATCCTGATCCCAGGTACCACAGCCAATGACTGTGCCCGTCGAAGACTTCACGTCGAAGTTGAAGGGCATGATCGGCTTGGCGGACTGAGTCGAAACCTTGTACTGGAAGTACTCGCCGGCATGAACCTTCGAGCTAGTCGACCACTTCACCTTGAAACCAACGGTCGCTCCGACAGTGAAACTGGTCTTCGGGGTGCCGTTTTGATCGGTCAGCTCAGGGTCACTGATCGTCATGTTAGACGTGATATTGGTTGTGGGCGCGGGGCAGCTTGCTGCAAGCGCGGCGGGAGCGTGATTGGAAAAAACCTCAACAGCCCCGATACCACCAACCGCTAGTGTCAGTGCTGCAAGTGCTGACACAGTGCGTTTCGTGCGTAGGTTTGACACAGTCAAAACTCCATAATTCACGAGTGAATAAATACTCTTAAAGAATACAGCACCTGCGCACGAATTTCATAGGCTTTTTTCAGACGAACTAGCTGTGATCAGCATTAATACTATCATCCAGCGAGACCAAAAAATCATCCTCATCAACCACGGCTCCGCCTGTAAGCACATAGATAATAGTTGCCGCGGACTCAATATCGCGGATTGATCGCATCCGTTCCAAGCGCTCACTGCGAGTGACAATCACCTCAGGAATCTGGACCTGCCCCTTCGGTAGCCACCGAAGCCGATACTCAATTACTGCCCCCTGCGCCCACTGCTCCCATCGCAGTACGTGGGGAGCGCGCTCAACCTGGTGCGCCTCGATCATCATCATCGACTGATTGGCAATGGGAGCCAGCAGCGCATATCCGTCAACTACTTGCTCCGAGGCCGCTGCACGCTCACGGTCACGAGCCAGCGCCTCGCGCAATTCATCGCTGAGCTCGGGCACCACCGAACGAAGTTCCCTCTCCGCTGCAGCTTCCCGACGCGTCTGAGGAGGCGCCTCCTGACCAATGAGCTCACGCGAATCGATGACCTCGGGGAAGGCAGAAGACAAGGCCTCGGCAAGCTGAGCGGGACCCAGCCAGCGCGGCGTATAGATCGCCAAGGACACCGCAGAATCCGGATCGGGCTGAATAACGCGGCCACTGCCCGCGATGCGCAGCGCACCCGCAAGGCGACGAGCCATCCGCTCCAGCACAAGCAAAACCTGGTATTCGATACCGAAAGGCAGCCCCTCAGGGAAGGCTTCAGCCCAGCGATCGCTGCCGCGCAATTCCTCGGGGACGCGTGCACCTCGCATCGGCTCGCACTCCAAAACCCACGCACTGGTCAGATCCGCACCCAGGCCAAGTTCGCCTCGAACATTGACAGGAAGAGACCAGGGACCGGACAATTCCACTCCCCCGCGCAGGTGCAGACGCCCGGGAGCTACCCAGTGGGCCTCGTCCCAAGCGGAAACAGCAAGCGCTTCAAGCTCATCGTCCTCAACGGAAGCCCCCACGCAGAAAAGGTGGTGATCCTGAGCAAGCTCAAGGGGCAGCGGCAAAATCTCACGCTCGTCCGCCGAAACCCCCATAGATACGCGTGCCACGTGATCATCGATGCGGATCTCGCCGGTGTCGTTCACGCGCAGGGCGGTGTCGAACGCATGCATCCCACCGACCGAAGTCATCGAGGTCTGTGTCAAAGGATGCGAAGCAGTCTCACTCAGCGAGGATTCTCCACCGCCGCGCGCGGAATCATGCGCTTCCCCAGCGGGGACCGCGTCCATTCGTTCGCGAAATGACCGGCGACGAGGCGGCAGAGAGGCTTCCTGTCCCACGGTTAGCGCTCGATACGTGTACGAGTGAAACGCAGGTGCGTCCGAGAGGGTGTGGGGCCGCGCTGTCCCTGGTAGTGCGAGCCGAGACCCTCACTTCCGTAGGGGTGCTCGGCGGGAGAAGACAGGTCGAAGAAGCATAGCTGGCCGATCTTCATTCCCGGGTAGAGGAGGATCGGCATGGTCGCAGTATTCGACAGCTCCAAGGTCACGTGGCCTGAGAAGCCGGGATCGATGAAGCCAGCGGTCGAGTGAGTGAGAAGGCCCAGGCGCCCAAGCGAAGACTTGCCTTCCAAGCGCGCCGCAATATCGTCGCCTAGGGTGACCAATTCGTAGGTCGCGCCCAGCACGAATTCGCCGGGGTGAAGGACGAAGGGGTCATCTGGCCCCACATCGACACTGTGGGTGAGGTCAGACTGGTCGGCCGCAGGGTCGATCACCGAGTAGCGATGGTTGTCAAAAAGCCGAAAAAGCCGATCCAAGCGCACGTCAATACTTGCGGGTTGAATCAGAGAGCGGTCCAGCGGATCCAGTTGGATTCGTCCGCTGTCGAGGCTTGCCGAAATATCGCGATCACTGAGCAGCATGGTGCCATTCTCGCACAGTTTCGGCTGCCTATTGTGCCTCGGCGGGCGCGTTGGCTGACCGCTAAGCTACCTCTTGTGCCAACCCCCAATTACGAGATGCTTCGCGCGCCGATCCTCGCGTGGTACGAGCTCCATCGCCGCGAACTCCCCATGCGCGCGAGCGACGTCTCACCGTGGGGAACCTTGGTCTTTGAGGTGATGAGCCAGCAAACCCCGATCCCGCGCGTGCAGCCAATTTGGGAACGGTGGATGAGGCTGTGGCCGACCCCTGCGCATTTCGCTACTGCTTCCCCCGCCGAGGCCTTGGTCGAGTGGGCGCACCTGGGTTATCCCTCGCGGGCGCTGAGGCTTCGCGAGTGTGCGCAGGTGATTGTGTGCGAGTGGGGTGGCGAAGTTCCCGATAGCTACGAGGCTTTGTTGGCCTTGCCGGGGATCGGTCCCTATACCGCGAGCGCTCTTGCCTCCTTCCAATTCCACGAGCGCATTCCCGTCCTTGATACGAATATTCGCCGAGTTTTTGCACGCGTGCGTGACGGGGTGGAGTTTGCTCGGCGCAGTGCACCTTCGCGCGCCGAGTTCGCGGCCGCAGTTAATTGGTTGCCCGACAATGGTGCGGATTGCGCTCGTTGGAACGTAGCGATCATGGAGTTTGGGGCGCTCGTGTGCACGCAGCGCTCCCCCAAGTGCCAGGATTGTCCACTGCGCAAGGACTGCGCATGGGCAAACGCCGGTTTCCCGCCTGCCGAGATGCGGCCTCGTGGGCAAAGGTGGAAGGGAACGGACCGCCAGGCCCGCGGCCGGGTAATGGCGGCACTGCGGCGCTCTCCCGAGGGAATCTCCATTGACGAGGCCGTGGCTGCGGCACGCTTGGAAGGTGCGGATCCCGAGCAGGCGCCTCGGGTTATTGAGGCACTGATCAGCGATGGCCTGGTTGCCGAAGATTCGACAACCAGGCACATCACACTTCCTCGGGAGTGAGGAAGAAGGGAGGCCTTGGAGGGGAGGCCTATCCCTTCACGGCTCCAGCCAAAGCGAAGCTTCCTCCCGAGACCTTTTGCATGATCGCATAGAGGATTAACGCCGGGCTGGAGTAGATCACTGCGAATGCGGCCAGTTTTCCGTAGACGACCGCGCCGTGTGTCCCAAAGAATTGGTAGATGGCGACGGCTGCGGGCTGGATGTCCGGGTCGGTCGTGAGGATGAAGGGGACGAAGAAGTTCCCCCAGGTCGCGGTGAAGATGAAGATGAAGACCACCAAGAGGCCCGGCTTCATCAGCGGTAGGACGATGGTGCGCAGTGCTTTGAGTGCGCTTGCGCCGTCGACCCAGGCCGCTTCTTCAAGGGAGACGGGGACGGAGTCCATGAAGTTTTTGAGCATCCACACTGCCATGGGCAGGGAGGTTGCGGTCATGAAGCAGATAATCCCCGGGATTGAATCGATCAAATCCATGCTGACGAAGAGCGAATACACGGGAACCATGAGTGCCGTGATGGGAAGGCAGGTCCCGAACAAGATCGTGTACATGAATCCGCGGGCGAAACGACTCTTGTAGCGAGAAAGCGGATAAGCAGCGAGCGCGCCTACGAACACGGTCAAAATGGCCGTACCAAAGGAGAGGATCGCAGAGTTCCACAGCGGCAGCCATGTGCGATCAAATGTTGCGATATCCGAGTAATTCGAGGTCGTGAAGTGCTCGGGGACACTTAAGGACACCGTCGCTGTCGGATTGAAAGATGCGAAGAGAACCCATGCCAGTGGAATGACAAAGGAGATGCCAATCAGAGCAAGGATAGTGCTCGAAATCAGACGGACGGTCTTTTCTCGCGGATTAGCGACGGAGGGGATTTCTTTGCGCTGCGTAGCCATTAGTCCACCTCCGGCTTGAGAGCGCGGATGTAGACCAGAGCGAAGAGTGCTCCCAGAACAATGGTGACGGTCGCGATAGCCGTTCCGTAGCCAATCAGGGAGTTCTTAAAGGCTTCTTGGTAAGCCATGACCGGGAGGGTCGTGGATTGAGTGCCGGGGCCGCCACCCGTCATGACCCAGAGAAGAGTGAAAACACCCAAGGTCTGAAGGGTCGTCAACAGAAGGTTGGTCGAAATCGACCCCTTGATCATCGGCAAGGTTACGAAGCAGAATCGCTGCCGCCCTCGGGCACCGTCAACCTTCGCTGCTTCTTGAATCTCAGGCGGAACTTCAGCCAGTGCAGCGGAGTAGACCATCATCGAGAAGGCTGTTCCGCGCCAGATATTCGCCATGATTACAGAGAACATGGGGAAGGTCAGCAACCAAGTTGTTCCGCCGAGGCCGATGTAGCTCAGCAGCGTGTTCAGCGTTCCGTCGGTGGAGAAGAAGGCGTAGAGCGCGAAGGCTGCGACGATCTCGGGCATAACCCAGGCGATGACAACGACGCCACCGACCAGGGTGGAGAGAATCTTGGGGGCTTTGCTCATAAGCATAGCAAGGGCTAGTCCCAAGACATTTTGGCCGATCACAGCCGAGGCGACGACGAAGATGATCGTCAGCAGGACCGCTTTCCAGAATGCTCCGCTGGTCAGCAGGTCTGCGTAGTTCTCGAGGCCGACAAATTCAGGATTTGCTGCTTTGTAGCCCGAGAGGGCGGCATTGGTCAAAGACCCATACACCGAATATGCAATGGGACCTACGAGGAACACCGCCATGAGGGCAACTGCTGGAAACAGAAGACCCATTCGGCCCGTTTGGCGGGCGGCGCGAGCAAGTAGTGTCTCGCGTCGCCCGCCAGGGGTCGCAGTGCTCTCGGTCCCCACACGAACCGAGGTGGACATGTTACTTCGCCGCTTCGACGTTCTTTTCGCCGACGATCTTCACCAGGCCCTCGTCGTAGACCTGTGCGGCCTGCTCGGGGGTCTGTTCCTTTGTCACCACGGATTCGGTGGCCGTCTGGATATTTGTGGAGATCTGCGGGTAATCAGGAGTTGCGGGACGGAAGTGGGTGTACTCAACCAGTCCAGCGAAGAACTCGAAGCTGGGGTTGGATGCGAGGTACTCGGGATCCGAGACGATGTCCTTGCGCACGGCAATCGCGGAAGTTGCGATCGAGTACTGCAGGGAGCCCTTCTTGTTCAGCGCGGTCTTGACGAAGTCGGCTGCAAGTTCGGGATCCTTGGTTTGCGATCCAACGGAGAGGACCCAGCCACCGGAGAGAGTGGTGAATCCAGGTGCCTGTCCCTTCTGGGTCGGCATCTTGGCAAGGCCAATGGTTTCTTGCCATTCGGGCCACTTGGTCTCATCCTTCATCCAGACATAGGGCAGCCACGAGCCGTCGATATTGATGGCAAGCTTGCCCTTAGGCAGGAGTTCGGTGGAGACGCGGGTTCCGACAGCCTTGTCCAGAGCAATGTCGTTGGAGGGGGTCAAGCCCTCCGAGTATGCGGTCTGGTAGAAAGTCAGGGCATCTTTGAAGCCCTGGGATCCTGTGATCCACTTGTTGGTATCGGTGTTGTAGAGGGTGTCCTGGGTGCCGTAGAGCAGCATTTCGAAGCCCTGCATGCTGGTCTGTTCGCCGCCTGCGCGTCCCGCGTAGATGTTCATGGGGATGACATCGGGCACCTTTTCCTTAATGGTGCGGGCGGCAGAAAGCAGATCGTCCCAGCTCTTGGGCTGCCAGTCAGTGGGCAGTCCGGCCTGCTCGAAGATCTTCTTGTTGTAGTAGATGCCGCGGGTATCGGTTCCGAAGGGAACGCCGTAGATCTTGCCGTCGAGGCCCTTTGCGCCCTGGATTGAGCTTTCGGGGTACTGGCTCCATTCGTCCCAGTTCTTGACGTAGTCATCGATCGGAGCGAGGTAGCCTGCGGCGGCGTCGCTCATGACCTGGAATGTGTCTTCGTAGATGATGTCGGGAGCCTTGGACTTCGACTTATTCATCAGCGCGAGCTTGGTCATGTACTGGTCAGCGTCGGCTTCGACAGGCTGAAGATCGATGGTCACGCCCTGGTGGGTGGACTCGAATTCATCCTTTGCGCGCTTCATGAATTCGTCCATCTGCGGGAAGGACGCTGTCTTGTAATAGGCGACAACAAGCGACTTTCCTTCTGAGCTTCCAGATGTCGTCTTGTCCTTGGATCCAGAGCAGGCGGTCAGGCCCACAGCTGCGATACCGACTACGGCAACAGCCGCGAGTGCACGTCGTGCCATTGAACTCTCCTTTGATAGTTCTGTGACTTCCTGTAGGCGGGCGAGTGGCCACAGTGCCGTTCCCGCTCCCCCTCATGCCCCTTTGACACGGAAGTCCTTATGTGAACTGTATTACTACGTAGAAAGCCAATTCCAGAGTCCATGGATTGCACTTTGATTACGAAGAGCACAAAAGATGCTGGATGCGCCCATCAAGAGCACTGAAATGTATAAACGCAGGTCAACGCGTATATGAATGCGCTAACGGGCTACCGAGTTTTCTTTCACGAAACGATCAATGAGCAGCTGAATCTCACCCCAAGTCACCGACCCCGGCATCGATAAAGAACCGTGGAAGGTCCCAGCGAACATATGCATTTCTGCGATGCAACCCGCATCAACAAGGCCTGTTGCCAGAGCGATTCCCTCATCTCGAAGAGGATCGACGGGATTGACAACGATGAGCGCGGGTGGGAATCCTTCTTCCTTGAACTCTGCGCTTGGCTTCGGGAATGCCGCGTCGATAAGGCGCAGGGGAATTGTTACTTCGGCATCCAGAGGAACACCGAAGTAGTGACGCCAGGCTCCTGCCGCCGCACGACGTGTCCATACAAGTCCTTCGGCGAAGAGCCTGCTTGAGGGAGTCGAAAGGGTCGGATCAACACAGGGCTCAAGCAAGACGATGCCCCTGATCACAGATGCAATTCGTTTGTATCGAGCCGCGATTACCTCGTCTTGCGCTGTTTGTAGACCTAATCCACACAGGCGACTCACCATGGAATAAGCAAGTCCTGCTCCTGCTGAATCCCCGAGGATGAAAGTTGGACGCTCGTGTCCGAAGCGCTCGAGGGCCTCGGCAAGTGCGGAAATACAGTCATCGACGGGAATCGGGAAGGGAAATTCGGGTGCGAGGCGGTACTCGGGAGAGACGATAATCGCACCGAAACGTGTGGCAAGTTCGTCGTTCTTCGCGTCATCGAAAGCGGCGCGGCCTGCCACGTATCCACCACCGTGGATCGAAATGACCAGGGGCGCGTCCTCAGCCAAATCGGCAGGAATGAAGGTACGTCCACGCGCGGTCACTTCGACTCTATTGATTGCCTCATGGGGATTGGCAAGAAGCGCATCGCCGGCCTTGCGCATAGCGGGCAGATCCCAGGTTGTTTGCTCGGGAGTTTCAGCAATGATGGGCGTGAGTTCGGGACGCAGGTAGATAGGATAGGTACTCATCGTTTCTCACTTGCTCGGCGCGACTCGGGTAAAGAATGCGTCGACGGCGGCATAGAAGGGCTCAGGAGTTGAGTGGCGCACGCAGTGGCGCGCGTTGGGAATGAAAAGAGTTTCAACAGCCGAGTTCCCCATCGCGTTGATCTCGTCAATCCCACCGCACCCGATCAGCACGTCGTCCCCGTCGCCGGTAATAAGTAGGGTTGGCACCGAAATTGGGGCGAGGATTTCCTCGCGGCTTCGGCTTCCGCTCACGACTCCACAGGCAAGGAAGTTGTGGTCAACTTGGGCTTTTCCTTGAGCCCAGCCACCGGCCTCGGAAGGACTCCACTGGGGGTAGTCCTTGAGGAGGATGTCGATTTCGCGCCCCATCCACTGCGTGACTTCATCACAGCGGGCGACGCGATCGTGGGCGGTCGCGCGGAAGTGCTCGCGCTGGTCGAGGGTCAGTAGTGCGGGGTCTTCCAGCACAAGGGCGTCGACGGGGACGAGGCCTCGTGAAACGACGTCAGCCGCGGTCGCCCCGCCCATCGAGTGGCCGAGGAGGGCGACGAAGGCTGCGGGTGAGGCCTCTTCGATTGTGCTGATGAACGAGGCCGCGCTGCTCACGAGTGCTTCGAAGGGGTCCTCGAGCTGCGTGGGAGTAAAGCGCGGGGAACAGCCGTGCCCGAGGGCGTCGATCAAGACGACTTCATAGTCGCTGGACCATCGAGCGGAGATATCACTGAGGGATGCGGCATTGTCTGTCACGCCGTGAAGAGCGTAGATACGTCCCTTTGAGGGTCTACCTGAAATATTCGCGGCAAGGCGCGCCGGGGTCATTGCTTCTCCTCCATGAGCATCCGCTCCGTATGCAGGAAGCATACAGGAAGTTTGCTGCTAATCTATGGGTACGCTCCACACACTCAATCATTCTGACCATCACGGAGGATGCCATTTGGAGGGACCTGACCTCGCCGATCAATCAGTAGCGGATCGCGTCGATCGGCTTGATGCGCACGGCCGCGAGCGCCGGGATGATGCCGCACAGGGCACCGATGCTCGTGGAGATGGCGACGCCCGCGATGGCGGCGCCGGCGGGGAAGGCCGGGGTGTCGCTGAGCGTGACGCCCAGGGCCTCGAGGGGCAGGAATCGCACGACGACGACCGCGATGCCCACGCCGATGACGCCGGCGACGAAGGTCGCGACGACCGACTCCATGAAGACCGCGAAGAAGACGCGCGCCGCGGAGGCACCGACGGCCCGGCGGATGCCGATCTCGCGCACGCGCTGGCGCACGGTCACGATCGCAACGTTGAGCAGGCCCAGGGCGCCCAGGAACACGATGATACCGCCGATGACCATGATGACCTTGGAAATGGTGCCCAGCTGTTCCTCGCCGATGTCCTCGTGTTCGCCGCCGGAGACGGAGACCTTCCATCCCTCGCCGAGGATCGAGGCCAGGGCGCGCGGCAGGTTCTCGCGAGCCAGATCGGCGTTCTCGGTGCCCACCCACGCAATCATGGACGGGGCACTCATCTGCGGGAAGGAGACGCGCGCCGCGTCGTAGTGCGCGAACACGGTGGGCATGTCATAGGAGCTCTTGGACTTGGTGACGCCGACGACGCGCATCGCAGTGCCGTCACTCGTGTGCAGGACGATCGGAACCTGGTCGATGGGGGCGCGCCCCAGCTGGTTCCACAGTGTTTCGGAGATGACGACGGGGACCAGGCGCTGGTCGGCGTCGCTGCTCACGACCCAGCGTCCGGCGAGCATGCGCGTGCGGAAGATAACCTCGTAGGAGGGGTCGACGCCCTGGAATGTTACGCCGTCGACCATGTCGGCAATGTTCGTCAGGGGGTATCCGCGGAATTGTCTGCTGGAGCGAGCCTGTCGCGTTTCGACGATGTCACCGCCGCCGCTGGAGAAGCGCGACCAGTAGTGAATGTCTGTGCGCTCGGCCAGGGTCCCCATGGCCTCGCCGATCATGTCCTTCTCGTCGGGGCGCTTCGCCGTCTGCGCGCCGTCGGCCGCCGGTCCTTCCGCGGCATTCGAGGAGCTTTCGGGGGTCAGGCGCAGGGTGACGGAGCGCCCCTCGTAGAGCTCCGCCAATTCGCGCGAGGACTGCAGGAGCAGGTCGCCGAGCGCGATGACGATCGTCATGGCGGCCACGGCCGCGACCACACCCACGAGGGAGAGGACGACGCGCGCCTTCTGGACCTTGACCTCGCCCCAGGCCTCGATGAGCGCGCCCAGGAGCTGACTCACGGCATTCACTGCTCACCCTCCTCCGATGTCCCGGGGAACGAGGCCTGCCCAGCCTCCGCGCGGCGCGTGAGAGCGGCGGGATCCTCGACCTCGTGCAGCGTGCCGTCGTAGAGCTCGTAGGCGCGCTGCGCCC
>CAUTOM010000052.1:0-11951 GCA_963540435.1 uncultured Actinomyces sp. | reverse complement strand
CGGCGCGGATGGCGTCGTCGTTGCCGGGGATGCGGTAGTCGACCTCGTCCGGATCGGCGTTGGTGTCAAGGATGGCCACGATCGGAATGTTGAGCTTGCGAGCCTCAGAAACCGCGAGGTGTTCCTTCTTGGGGTCAACGATCCACACTGCGGAGGGAACCTTGGCCATGTCGCGAATACCACCGAGGGTGCGAGCAAGCTTGTCCTTCTCGCGGCGCATCATGAGCAGTTCCTTCTTGGTGCGGCCAGAAGATGCCACATCGTCGAAGTCAATCTGCTCAAGTTCCTTCAGGCGCTGCAGACGCTTGGAAACGGTGGAGAAGTTGGTGAGCATACCGCCGAGCCAACGGTGGTTCACGTAAGGCATGCCAACGCGCTGTGCCTGCTCGGCAACAGCTTCCTGAGCCTGCTTCTTGGTGCCGACAAAGAGGATGGTTCCACCGTGTGCAACGGTTTCCTTCACGAAATCGAAGGCGATATCGATATCGGCAATGGTCTGCTCGAGGTCGATGATGTAGATGCCGTTACGTTCGGTGAGGATGAAGCGCTTCATCTTCGGGTTCCAACGACGGGTCTGGTGCCCGAAGTGCACGCCAGATTCCAGGAGCTGGCGCATGGTGACGACTGCCATTGCATCGTCCTTTCCCCGCTGGGCGGGATCGTGGGGTTTCCCCCGGTTTTCTCGGTTAGTGTGCCTTTTCGGCCCTGGTGCTATGGCGTTGCGACCCATTGGACCGTGACGCAACTGCCCCGGCACTTTCACTTCCGTGAGGTGCTCGGAAAATAGCACGCGAAGTCATTCGCACAGCGAATGCGGTCCAATCTTATCTCATCTCGCCTAGCTCTTCGGCCCCAGAGGGGTACAAAATGCAGTCATTTCACTTGCAATAGCTCACATACATCTATCCACAGGGAGGACCTTCCTTCGGCGTTTTCCACAGATTTGATCTTGGGTAGCTCACTTCGTTTCCCCATTTGCACACTGAATTCATGAATCAACGTGCGTATGACTGTCTGCGGATCATCCCCGCAATGTCGATATTCATCTTCGCGTGGAGCTTCTGTTTCCCTGGAGTAGCTCAACCATCCATGCTGCGCGCATCTTCCGCGTGGACTCTTCCTTTTTCCGAGCCTTTCACTATTAGTCAAGGTTTTGCCCCACCTGATAAGCCATGGCTTTCAGGCTCACGAGGAATATGGATCAATATCGCCACTGAGGATCCTTCGCTTCGATCCCCTTGCAACGGAACAGTAGTCTTTGCCGGGATGCTCGCTGGACGTGAAGTTCTTTCCATCAATTGTGCGGGAATCCATTCCACCTTTGAGCCAGCAACTTCTTCCCTCCGCATTGGCGAGGCCGTGCACCGTGGACAGCGCATCGGCGAGATTGCCCCACACAAGCAGGAGGATTCGCAGATGCGGAAAGGCGATCTTCACTGGGGTGCGAAAGTCAGTCGTTACCGCTACATCAATCCGCTCAGAATGCTCCAAGGACACCCGCGGCTGAAAACTCTGCAATGAGCACTAAGCCCTAGGATGCGCTTGTTTGTAGATAGCACTCAGGCGCTGAGCATCCACGTGCGTATAACGCTGAGTTGTTTGAAGTGAAGAATGTCCAAGCATTTCTTGCACAGCTCTGAGGTCTGCGCCTCCGGCCAGAATATGTGTCGCTGCAGTGTGACGAAGAGCGTGAGGGGCAAGGTCTCGAACACCGGACTGCGCGCACATTCGATGGATCATCGCACGGATCACACGAGGGTCAATGCGCCTTCCCTTATCTCCGACAAAAAGAGCACGTCCTGCCTCGGGAGTCACCAAACTTGGACGACCGTGAGACAGCCATACCTGCAGTGCAGACGAACACGCACGCGTAAAAGGAACAACTCGTTCTTTATTGCCCTTACCGATCACCCGTAATGTCATGCCCCGTTGGTCAATCGACGTAGTATCCAGCGAGCACACTTCGCTCACACGAATACCAGTCGCGTAGATCGTCTCAAGGATGGCCCAATCGCGTATCGTTGCCGGCGTTTTTTCCTCGCGCGCACGAGTGGCTGCAAAAGACAGGAGTTCAGCAGTATCAGAAGGAGTCTGAACCTGTGGAAGTTTTTGGTCCCCGCGAGCTCTGGTCACTAGCAACCCAGGATCACTGTCAAGGTACTCACGGCGATACGCCCAGGCCGTGAAGGAACGAATTGAAGCGGTTCTGCGTGAGATAGTCGATCGTGATTTCCCCTGTTGAACCAAACTGGCGAGCCAGGAACGAATAGCCCGAAGAGTGACGACGCAGCGGATATTCTCTTTTGAGAGTTCACCGACCTGACAATAAGTAGTGAATGAACGTAGATCACTGATGTAGGCGCGAAGCGTGTGCTCTGATACGGCAAGATTGGCGCGCAAATACACGCCCCATGCATCGATCAGAGACTCCTCCACGGAGCCAGTCTATCGACCTTGACCAATACTGCGGTGCCAACCGCGCTCATCGACACCAACAAACGCACTGAGCTGAAGACGAACGAGAGCGACCTTAACGGATTCTTCATCGAGGCCAGCCGCCACAGCAAGACGCTCGGTCGTCATGGAGCGCCTTTGGGGAAGAGCCTCGTAGACCCGGCGTAGCAGCGGTTCGAGGGAATCAACAAGGCCGTCGGGAGCAGTAGGTTCTCCGAACAACGGAAGCTTTTGGATCTCTGAAGTGTTCCCCTCTCCTATCATTTCGAGGACATCGACATAGTCACGTATCAGAGTTCCCCCATTGCGAAGCAAATCATGGACCCCGCGCGAAGCTTCCGAATATACAGATCCGGGAATCCCACCAACGGGTGTTCCTTGCTCGAGCGCCCACCGAGAGGTTGCCAACGCCCCTGAACGTGGCGAGGCCTCGACAACGACAACTCCGCTTGCAGCGGCAGCAATCAAGCGGTTCCTTCCCAAAAATCGCCACTTTGCAGGGCGGAATGTGCATGGAACTTCAGAGATGAGTGCGCCACCACAGGCAAGGATTGTTCGAAAGAGATCCGCGTTGCATGCGGGATAGAGATTGCCCAATCCACCAGCCATAAACGCACATGTGTAGCCAGCCACGTCAACGCTCCCCTGGTGAACATAGGAGTCGATACCGATCGCACCGCCGGAAATAGTGCCAAACCCCCGATGAGAAAGCTCCCGGGAAAGTTCACGAGCAACGCTGTTCCCATAATTTGAAGACGCGCGAGCGCCCACAATCGCAATCGAAGAATGCGTCGAGAGATCCCCGAGCACCCAGAGCATTCGAGGCGCGCTCTGTCCAAGTTTGACAAAGCCCTTCGGCCACTTGTCATCTTTTGGCAAGACAATGTGGCCACCGATTCTTTCCAAGATGGCCAGCTCAACGTCTGGTTGAGCCGCAAGTGCCCTGGGCCTCCATCTTTTCCAACAAGACCTGTAAGTATCTTCAACGCTTCTAAGCGTGCCAGGGATAGAGACCTGCTCTGCAAGCAGCCAGCGCTTCGCCTCTTCATCACCCAATGCGCACCGAAGAGCTTCAAGTTGGGTATCCGCGGGCTCACTGATGCAGTTCCACCACACCTCGTCCAACAGTTGCTGATTATCCGATTCCATAGTGTTCTCCTCCTTGGCGAAGCTGGAGTGCGCAGGAAAACTCATCCAGCCCGATCGTGTTTTTTCCAGAGAAATCAGCGCAGGTCCACATCAGTCGAAGGAGGCGATCTGCGCCTCGCATGGAAAGTTCTCCCCGGTCAACAGAACGATCAATGAGGGACAAAATCCGTTCCGAAGGGGGATGTGTCGAACGGATCCACGAGCCGTCGACATCCCGATTGAGCTGCCAGGGAGTATCTCGCAATCGATGCAACGCTCGTTCGCGCGCTTCGCACACTTGTTCCTTCAAAGATGTGGAGGTGAAGTCTGCAGCACATTTCAAGTCGGCTTGTGTGGGGACCCTCATCGACAAAGTAATGTCAATACGATCGATGAGCGGCCCCGAGAGGCGCCCCAGATAGCGCCGTCGTTGCACGGACGAACACGTACAGCTCTTCGTTCGTCCGCCAAGATGTCCACACGGGCATGGATTCGTCGCCAAAACTAACTGAAAGGACGCTGGATAGGACGCAATATGACCCGAACGCTGGATTCTGACCCAACCAGATTCCAGGGGCTGGCGTAATGAGTCCAAGACAGCAGGCGCAAACTCAGTGGCCTCATCGAGAAAGAGAACTCCCCCGTGGGCAAGAGATACAGCTCCTGGACGAATACAGCTGCTTCCCCCACCGACCATTGCAGGAATCGACATGGAGTGATGAGGGGACTGGAAAGGCGCGTGGTCAAGAAGCCCTCCTGCAGGAAGATCCCCGGCAAGGGAATGAATCGCACTTGCGGTCAAAGCATCGCTCTCACTCAACGCTGGAAGAATCGAAGGAATCCGAGAAGCGATCATCGTTTTTCCACTTCCGGGTTCACCAATCAGCATCAGATGGTGACCACCCGCAGCAGCAAGAGCAACGGCATCCACAGCAGCGTTATGCCCGCGAACTTGAGAAAAGTCGATCTCTGCGCGAGTCAGACAGGGGCTTTCTGCTGATTCGTTTCGTTGTGGCTGCGATCCCGTGTTTCCAGAAACTCCCACGATCCGAGCTCGGGTTGCTTCTCCTCCACAAGCGCGAACGAAATCTGCGAGATGGGCAAAGGAGCGTACCTCAATTCCCGGAACAAGTGAAGCTTCTTCGTGTGCTTCCCTTGGAACATAGACCCGAGTGATCCCGGCACGCCTGGCCGCAATCACTGCTGGCAGGACTCCGGGAATGGTATGAAGACTTCCATCCAGCCCCAGTTCACCAATGAAAACCTCTCCAGCGACGCCCTGAGGTCTAATCTTTGACGAGGCAAGGAGAATAGATACAGAGATCGCGAAGTCAAAACCCGAACCTGATTTTGGCAAACCGGCAGGTGAAAGTCCCACTGTCACATGACGATCCAGTACTTCCAACTCACACGCTTGAAGCGCTGAGCGAACGCGATCGCGTGCCTCTCGCAGCGAAGCATCTGGAAGCCCAACAAGTGTGAAGGTCACTAGTCCGCGGCCCACGTGTGTTTCGACATCAACGATTGTCCCATCGAGGCCAACCAAAGCGACAGCTCGCGTGCGTGCAAGGAAGGAACTCATGCGATGCCCCTCACCCATTCGATCTTCGGGGGATAGCGATCGAAATCGACTCTTCCTCCTTCACGCAGGTCTTCCACGCACCCTCGAGGGACAGTCAGAGCTATGACATCAATGCGGAGCTTGGAAAAGGATGAGTGCTGATGTGCCCATCGGGCAGCAAGGCGCCGTAACTGGAGTACTTTGCGCGTGTCAACAGACTCCAGTGCACTCCCATACGTCGTACCGATTCGTGTGCGAACCTCGACAACGACAGCTGTTCGTCCTTCGTGCGCAAGGATATCGAGTTCTCCGCGCCGAGAATCACGCCAATTCCGTTCAAGAACTTCTAGGCCATTGTCTTCGATGAAGCGGCAGGCATATTCCTCCCCTGCTTGGCCAAGGTATTTTCTGTGATCCACCAATGTTCCTTCCTCTTAGAGGAACAATGGCAGGTACAGCACGCAAAAATGAGGTAGGAAGAGGATTCTGTGGAAAACGCCGTTTAGGCGTCATCCTGTGGATAAACCCGTTTTCTAAACAACAATAGGCCGCCAGCTTCCTGCGACCAAACCTCGCTGGAGCGTGCTTAAGCGAGAGGAAGTTCAGGCTTGTTGAGTTCCTCGACGTTGACGTCCTTGTAGGTAACAACGCGAACAGAGTGAACGAAACGCGACGAACGATAGATATCCCAGACCCAGGCGTCTGTCAGGGTTAGCTCAAAGAAAATATCGCCGCCGACAGGTCGAGCTTGCACATCGACATGGTTGCACAGGTAGAAACGGCGTTCGGTCTCGACAACGTACTTAAAGAGTCCGATAACGTCGCGATATTCGCGGAAAAGCGCTAGTTCGAGATTATTCTCGTAAGATTCAATATCGTTCGACATGACCGCCTCCTGTGTTGCTCTCAGTATCTTAGAGGGCCACAGTGTCTTTTATTCGTCGACACCCGGAAGTTTCCACGAGCGCCGATGAAAGTCAGAAGCTCCAAGCTCGCGAAGTCCGCGAATATGAGCCGCTGAGGAATACCCTTTATTCCCGGCCCAGTCATACCCCGGATCCGCACATTCCATCATCAATCGGTCGCGATATACCTTCGCTGCTACAGACGCTGCCGATACAACCGCACATTGCGCATCCGCTTTTACCCGTGTCACAACAGGTGGAACAGCAATATCGGGATAGGAAGGGCCGTCAAAACTGTCAAAAAGATCCGGCGAGTCGCTCAGCCACTCATGGCTTCCATCCAAAATGATGACATCGGCACTGAAACCACGAGCCTGGGCAGCCTTCATGGCTCGACGCCCCGCCAGCCTCAAGGCCGCAACAATTCCAAAACGATCAATCTCAGTGTTACTCGCCTGCCCGATTTCAATGCAAGGACTCCACTCATAGACCGGCTCATACAAGGCCTCGCGCGCACGAATAGTGAGCATTTTTGAGTCGGCAAGCCCGGGAAGGACACCGACTCCGGTAGGAGGCGCAAAAGCAAGAGCGACGCATACCGGGCCTGCAAGCGCACCTCGCCCGACCTCGTCCATTCCTGCAACAACACCGAAGCGAGACTGCAGTTCTTGCTCCCACTCACGCGTGGGCCGCAGCTTAGCTGAGCGCCGTTGAGGGGCCTGCGAAGATGACGTCATTGAGGATCAGGCACTCCGGAGAAAACCGAGCGATCTCCGAGCCACGTCAGGCGGTTGGTCGGCCAAATGACCGCAAATGCTCGCCCCACCACTGCGCTTTCGGGAACGTAGGGGGACTGTCCGTTCCCCATGTGGTAGCGAGAGTCTGCTGAGTTTGTTCGGTTATCCCCCATCACCCACAGGTGCCCTTCGGGGACAGTAACGTCAAAAGTCATCGACGAGGCCGGACCTGAGCTGGCAAGGTAGGGTTCGCTAATCGCGACACCGTTAACTTCGATCTTGCCTTCTGCCGTACAACAGGTGACGTGGTCCCCGCCCAGTCCAATCACGCGCTTGACCAAGGTCTGTTCACCGCCGGCAGGAAGGATTCCGGTAAATTCTGCGATCTTTCGAAGCGGGCCTGAGCTCTGAGTGTCATTTTTCGACAGCCACCCGAGAGTGTCGTCGAAGACGACCACATCGCCACGCTGAATATCACCGGTGTACTGCGAGACTCGAGAAACAGCGATCCGATCGTGTTCGATCAAGGTGTTGCGCATCGAGGCGGAAGGGATCCAGAAGACCTGGACAAGGAAAGCGCGAAGCAGCGAAGAAATGACAAGGGCGCAGATGACGATGATCGCCATCTCCCGCAGCCAATTGAGAGGGTTCTTGCGTGCGCGAAGCTCAGCACGCTCGATGTCTTTGATCGAGGGGCCGTGAGCGACTGGCATTCGTACACTTTTTTCGCGCGTTCCACGGCGGCTCATAGTCGGATCCCTTTCCTTTTACTACCGTAAATTCTCACACGTATGCGAAAACCCGGCATCCTTAAGGATACCGGGCTTAAATCGCGAGCGAGTGTCACTCGGCAGATCCGGAGCGGTGCTCCTTGATCTTTGCAGCCTTACCGTGGCGCTCACGCAGGTAGTAGAGCTTTGCGCGGCGCACATCACCCTTGACGACAACTTCGATCTTGTCGATCGTCGGTGCGTGCAGGGGGAAGGTACGCTCAACACCGACACCGAAGGAAATCTTACGGACGGTGAAGGTCTCGGACACACCGTGGCCACGGCGAGCGATAACGACGCCTTGGAAAACCTGGATACGCGAACGGTTACCTTCGATAACCTTCACGTGAACCTTGACGGTGTCACCGGAACGGAAAGCAGGGATGTCTTCGCGCAGCGAAGCTGCATCGACGGCGTCCAGCTTTTGCATGTTTACTCCTTGACGCTTCTGCCGCAGGTCAGTCACGTCTCTTCGGCAGGTCAAGCCTGCGATCGTGAATATGTCCGTATGTTCCGGCGGCCCCCCGCGGCAGGTTACGCCACACACAGACCGTTCAAGTTTGCCACATTCTTTGAGGAAAAGAACAGTGCGTAGAGAAAAAACCCACCCGTAAAACGGTGATTTGCCTTACGGAAGCGCGAGTTAGACGCCTTCAGGGCGAAGCATCACCACATCGGAAGCATCGACTTGATCATTGAGGCGGAAGTGACGATGCCCCGCCTTCTTGAAACCGTGCTTGCGATAGAAACGCTGCGCTCGCTCGTTGTAGATGTGGGTTCCCAAAACGATCTGTGTCGCGCCTTCTTGACGAACTGCGTCAATCGTGTGCTCAAGCAAAGCTCCCGCGATTCCACTTCCGTGCATTTCAAGATCCGCGTAGCACTTCGATAGGTATGCCGCATGCTCATCAAGGGGATACTTCCCATTTCCCCTCGGCATATCTGCTGGAGCATTGAGGAAGACCAAAGAATAGGCGATCAGCGATCCACCGCTGCAGGCAACAAAACATCGCGCCTGCTCATCAGCAAGATACTGTGCAAAAACCTCGGGAGTCAGACCCCTTCGGATAAAGTCCTGCGCGGCCTCGGCGGGGATCAGGTCGGGAACCGCAAGGGGGAAGGTACGTGAAGCAAGCTCGCTGATAGCCTCAGCTTCTTCTTTCCTCGCCCGACGAATCTCAACTCTTCTGAGCCCATCATCGCAAACAAGCAGGCCGTGCGCCGCAATAACTTCACGGTCACGAGTTGAAAGCATATGCGGCTCGATACGCGAAATAATATCGGGACGTCGGCGAGTAGTTCGTTCAAGCGAACGGTCACTCCTCCATCGTTCGATCTTCGCGTGATCTCCGCTCATCAGAACCGATGGAACATCAAGCCCCCGCCACGACTGAGGTTTCGTGTATACCGGGTACTCTAAGAGCCCAATTCCACTGTGTGATTCCTCAACCAAGGAATCGGGATTACCGATGACGCCCTCCAGCAAGCGGCCAACGGCCTCGACGAGCACGAGCGCGGCCACTTCTCCCCCGTTCAGGACATAATCGCCGATCGAAAATTCTTCAACGACGAGGCCGCGGCTGCGATAGTGGTCGCCGACGCGCTGGTCGATCCCTTCGTAGCGCCCGCACGCAACGATAATGCGATCAAAGCCAGCGAGCTCTTGCGCTTTCTTCTGACTAAAAGGGATACCGGAGGGGGTGGGGATGGCTAATACACAATTTGTGGAGTCAGCGATAATGTCGTCGAGTGCTTCTCCCCAAACATCGGGTTTCATGACCATTCCAGCACCACCACCATAGGGTGTATCGTCGACGGTCCGGTGGCGATCATGAGTCCATTCGCGCAAATCATGAACGCGAATATCTAGCTGCCCACTAGTTCGTGCTTTACCCATGAGGGAAAGGTCAAGAACAGAAAAGTACTGCGGGAAAATACTGATCAGGTCAATGCGCATTCGTGGTTTCTTCCCTGCTCAAATCAGCGTGCTTCAACGGCGTCGTCGTCAAAAAGACCGGGCAGCGGATCGATGGTGACGGTTCCGCCCTCGACATCGACCTCGGGAACGATTTGGTGAACAAAAGGAACCATCACGACGCCTGTCTGAGTTGCGACTAAGAGCAGGTCTTGGGCCGCTCCCATCTGAATTCCCTTGACGGTTCCCAAGGTCTGGCCTTGCAGATCAAGTGCTTGCAGGCCTTTGAGCTGATGCGGATACCAGGCATCATCTTCTTCGCGTTCATCGGTCAGCAGGCGGGCGCCTCGAAGAGCTTCTGCGCCTTCGCGGTTGCTCACTTCCTCGAATAAGGCGACCACGCGTTCCTTATGCTGACGGATGGATCGAAGCGTCAGCTCAGGAACGGACTGCTCCGAGGTTTCAAAAACTGTCCCGCTGATGAAAAGTTCGGGATCATCGCTACGGATATCGAGAATCACTTCCCCACGTAGTCCGTGTGCGGGGCCAATCAGTGCTGCCGTCATAAGCATGGGAGAGTCCTTGTCATAGGAATGACAAACGGGGACCTGATCGAGCCAGGTCCCCGTTTGAGATCACTGCGTTGTCACTCGCGGTCGGTGTCAACGACATCAACGCGAACATTCCCACGCGGGGAGAGTGCGTTGACCACCGTGCGTAGCGCACGAGCCGTGCGACCACCACGACCGATGACACGTCCCAGATCCTCCGGGTTCACGCGAACCTCAAGCATCTGCCCGCGACGCATGGAACGGGATGACACCCGCACGTCTTCGGGATGGTCAACAATTCCGCTGACCAGGTGTTCGAGTGCATCAGCGAGCATAATCAGGCTTCCTCGCCAGCTTCTTCTTCAGCCTTGGGCTCTTCTGCAGCTTCTTCAGCAGCAGCGGCCTGTGCGGCTTCTTCTTCAGCCTTGCGAGCAGCTTCTTCCTCGGCCTTCTTGGCGGAGGCATCTGCCTTGCGCTTTTCAGCAGCGGCTTCGGCGTCCTTGATGGCCTGAGCAGCAGCGGCTGCCTTGTCGGCATCTGCGTACTGAACGCGGGACACTGCGTCTGCCTTGCCATTGAAGCGAGCGATATCGCCGGTCAAGACGAGCAGGTTACGAACCTGATCCGAAGGCTGTGCGCCAACGCCGAGCCAGTACTGCACGCGGTCAGACTTGATCTCGATGGTCGAAGGGTTCGGGGTCGGATCATACAGACCGACCTCTTCGATGACGCGTCCGTCACGCTTCTTGCGCGAGTCAACGACAACGACACGGTAAACGGGTGCATGGATCTTACCCATGCGCTTCAAACGAATGCGAACTGCCACTGTTGTGGTCACTCCTGTTTCAAATCGGTGTGGGATAGACATACGTCAGGTAGGGAAACACAGACGATGATTATCCCGGGACGCGACGAACTCAGATGAGAGGGCTCTTCGCACGTCGAGTACAGCGAACAATTATGCCAGTAATAAAGGGTTATTCCAAGCCGATTGGGATAAACACCCCAATCCTGGTGGTGGTCTTCATCACCGCTAGGATTGAATCGGGGCGTGCGCCACGGCAACAAGCACTCCTTCGCGACAAATCTGCGTCGGATGAAGAAGTGCGTCAACCGAATGTGACGGGCATTGCTCATAAATCATCAGATCCGCACTCCCGCCAACAAAACCCGCATTGGATCTCAGATATTGTCGAGCCTTGAGCGTTGCACGAGAGAGGATTTCATCGGCTGGAACTCCCAAGCCAGCCCAGGCGTAAAGCTCAGCACGGATACTCCCTGCTTCCTGATAACCGCCAGTATCGCTTGCCGGCAAAATTGCTATCCCCGAATCAAAAAGGAGCTGCGCCTGTTCGTACCGGGCCTTGGATAGTCCCCTCATCGTCGCCGAGTAACGCGGGTATTTGATGCGGCTTTGCTCGGCGAACTCCCCAAAAAGCTCACGTTGGAGCATGGTGACTGATACTGCTACGCCTCGAGAGCACGCCTCAGCAATCTGATCGCGATCCATCCCACTCGCGTGCTCAATATTGTCTACTCCTGCTTCTAAGAGATCATCAACGACGCAATGAGAAAAGGCATGGACAGCGACGCGACCACCTGCGTCATGCACCGCAGCGACGGCCTCGACAAGCGCGCC
Organism: uncultured Actinomyces sp.; assembly: GCA_963540435.1. GTDB lineage: Bacteria > Actinomycetota > Actinomycetes > Actinomycetales > Actinomycetaceae > Pauljensenia. Next base: position 291 of record CAUTOM010000052.1, on the reverse strand, counting down.
GCGAGGCCACAAAGGCTCAAGATCCGCGTCCTTTCCCTTACTGCGATCGATCCAGTCCCCCACGATCTTCACCCAACCGTCGCCACGTGCTAACTCTTCAAGTGCAACCGCAGTAAGGTCTCTAGCATCATCAACCTCGCGAGCAAGGCCGCGGATATAACGCTTCGGGCGAGCAATGTGACGACCGCATCGAATAAGGATCGGTAGGCCGGCTTCGCCTTGAACCCACGAGGTATCGACGGGAGAACCGCAATCACGCAGAAGTGTCGCGCCGGCGGCGAGTTCAGTGCA
>CAUTOM010000051.1:0-12395 GCA_963540435.1 uncultured Actinomyces sp. | reverse complement strand
ACGGCCTCGGCCTTATCGCCCGAAATACTGGTCTTCCACACAAGAACATTCACCGAGGGGTTGTTCTCGGGGGATTCAACGGCCAGACCATCGCGCGAGGGCGCAAGGCCGCCTTCTTGCGCGAAGTTGCCGTTGATCACCGAGTAGTCGGTCTCACCCAGGTTTGAAACCAGAACGGGTCCATCGATTTCCTTGAAGTCGAAGTTCTTGAGCTTCTTGACGGTGTACACGTTGACGTCACCGCTGGCGGGGATCTCAACAAAACCGTTCGCAGCAAGAAGGCGAAGTGCGCGCTCCTGGTTGGTGACATCGGAGATCACGCCAATGATTCCGCCCTTTTCGGGAAGCTCATCAAGGGACTTGTGCTTCGAGGAGTAAATTGCCAGGGGCTCGAGGTGAATGCCCTCACCGGGAGTGAAGTCATAATTGAACTGCTGTTCAGCCTTCTCCAAGTAGGGGACGGTCTGGTGGTAGGTGGCATCAACTTCGCCCTGATCCAATGCGCGGTTGGGCAGATCGTAGTCGGTGAATTCCTTGATGTTGATGTTGATTCCCGCGTCCTTTGCCAGGTTGTCCTGGATGTACTTGAGGATCTTTGCGTGAGGTGAGGGGCTGGCTGCAACGGTGATGGTGGTCGCGCCGTTCGAAGATGATGAAGAGCCCGCGGAGCCGCTGGAGCAGGCCGAAAGGACCAGTGCTGCCGCAACGCCAAGACCGGCAAGAGTACGAAGAGAACGAGAGTGACGCATGAGAGTAATTCCTTAGATTGTCTGTTTCCTACAAGCGGGGGGGCCTGAACGGCCCGGGATATTCCCGCGAATTATTACTTAAATACCAAGCAGAGTTCGCGACCCGGCTGGTGGATGCTCAGCGGTGATCCACCAGCCGGCTGAGCATGTCGCCAATCATTTGAATTAACTGAACGATGATGATGATCGCAACGACCGAGCAGATCATTGTGTCCGTCTGGAAGCGGTGGTACCCGTAGTCGATCGCCATCTTACCGAGGCCACCGGCACCAACGACGCCCGCCATTGCCGAGTAGCCCACCAGGGTGATCGCCAAAACCGTCACGGACTGGATGATGCCGGGCAGGGCCTCGCGAACCAAAATGCTCCAACGGATCCGGCGGTTGGAAGCCCCCGCCATAAGCGCAGCCTCGACCTTACCGTTTTCGACGGAAAGCAGGTTGGTTTCCACTAGGCGTGCAAAGAACGGAATCGCACCGATGACCAAGGGGAAGGTCGCTCCCTGCCACGTGATTGCACTGCGCATGACGAACCTGGTCACCGGAAGCAGCACGATGATGAGGATCAGGAAGGGGAAAGAACGGCCAACGTTAACGATCAAACCAACGATTTGGTTGATCATCTTGTTAGGGGTGAGGCCCGTCTTCGATGTCTGGACAAGGAGTAGCCCGAGAGGTAGACCAACGAGGACGGTGAAGAGCGTGCCGAAGAAGACCATGAGCAGGGTCTCCCAGATTGCCGGAAGGAACTGCTGCGTGAGTGCGGGGTTGTCTCCCCACGTTGGGTCGCCCTTGCCCAGCGGAAGTAGCGTGAGAACTGTTGACAGAGCCGAAAGGTTCACAGCGAACGCACCTCCACATGTGCGCCTTGGGCGCGAAGCTGGTCAATGATCGAGGAGCGCTGGGCGGCGGGAACCGCCAGAGCCAAGCGACCAACTTGGACAGACCCCATCGATTCGAAAGTCCCTGCGGTCACGTCCGCGCCGACCTTCGCGGCAAGGTTGAGCATATTCGAACCGGTTGGGACACCGGGATGTGAGGTGAAGATGACGTCCAGAAGAATGTTTCCGTCTTCCGAGGCCTGGGCTGAGGTTTTGGGCTCCGCTGAGCTGCTCTGTGCAGCGATTTCACGGTCAGTCAGCTCGCGGTTGAAGTCAGCGACATCGAGTTCGTCGACACTGGGTGCGGGAACCAATTCCTTTGCAAGAGGTGAACCCGGGTCAGCGAGAACTTCCTCGATTGTTCCACTCTGGACAATTCCGCCATTTTTCAGGAGCGTCACGGAGTCGCAGATTTCGCGAACAACCGACATCTCATGGGTGATGATGACGATGGTGACGCCGGTTTCGTCACGAACCTGGCGCAGCAATGACAGGATCGCACGGGTTGATTCGGGGTCGAGGGCTGAGGTCGGCTCGTCACAGAGCAAAACTTGGGGGGTGTCTGAAAGTGCACGCGCAATGCCGACGCGCTGGCGCTGGCCGCCAGAAAGCTCGGAGGGGTAGGCTCCGCCTCGATGTTCGAGGCCGACTAGGGCAAGAAGTTCACGAACGCGTTCTTTGCGTTCCTCACGGGTGAATTCTTTCTTTGCGGCGACCTTCAGCGGGAATTCAATGTTTTCTCCCGCGGTCTTGGCATCAAAAAGGTTAGCCGCTTGGAAGACCATGCCGATCTTGCGTCGCGCTTGGCGCAATTCACGCCCGCGAAGCTGTGACAGATCAATGTCATCGACGATGATCGACCCAGAGGTCGGTTTTTCCAGAGCCGTCAGACAGCGAATGAGTGTTGACTTACCGGCACCTGACTGGCCCACGATTCCGTGAATACTGCCTGCTTTGACGTGCAGATTCACGTGATCAAGGGCAACGACATCATCACTTCCCTTCACGGGATAGATCTTCGAGACGTCGATCAGATCAATCACTGGGTCCTCCTTCCATGCAGTCTTAGACTATGAGTCCCTGTCGGAGTGTCCAAATTTTTTGTTACACAACCTCACATAGCGAAACTGACAGCAATGAGGAAACCGGTAACGGCCAACACGCTTCCCCCCAGCCAGACCCCCAGAACGAGGCCCAGAGCAGTGCGGTATCTGCGCTCATGAACAAGTATCACCGCATCGAGCACAGCGGTGGAAAAGGTTGTAAATCCGCCTAAAAATCCCGTCGAGAGCAGGAAGAAAACAGGAGCGTTGGGGGCAAGAATACCCGCGAGCACACCAGCGCATGTGCATCCCAACAGATTGACCACACCGATCCCCCACTGGGGTGTTCGCTTTGCTCGACACTTTTTGAGATAAAGATCCAGCTGCCAGCGAGAGAGCGCGCCCATGGAACCGAAAACGCACACAAGAAGGAAGAGCAGCGGGGTCATTTCTTTGCCGCCCTTGACGATTCACTGCGTCGGGATCCTTGGCCCCAGATCCACCCCACGGCAGCGAGGCCAATCCCAACTACAAGCAATACAAGGCTTGCAAGCATTCCCTCGATCAGTAGAGGCAAGGAAGACACCATCGCAGCACTAAACGGAGAAGAGACAGCTCCGGAAAGCTCACCCCCAACAGCGGGGACTGCTGTCATTGCTTGGACTGCATTATGGACACTGGCCATGACCATGGTTGCATATGTGGTCAAGGCGCCGGCGAATCCGCTTCCTGCAACAAGCATGATTTTTCTGCGCACGGCATCCTCACGGAAATAGCCCTGTGCCCAGGCAGTGACAAAACCAAGAAAGAAGGCCCCGCAAAGATTTACGGCCACCGTAGACCAAGAAAACACCGTAAGTTTCCCGCTGCCCGTAGCAGCAAGGTCTGCTCCCGCACGAATTGCTGTTCCGCAAAAACCCCCGAAGGCAACGCACAGCCACGCGGGAAGACTCGACACCCACGCCATATGCGTATGGGTCGTGGCACTGCCACATGTGCTTCCCCCTGCCGCGCCGCGTCCGCGATCTCTTCGTTCTTCCACGTCTTCAAGGTTAGTCTGGGGGTATGGCAACTGCGGCACCTTTTTCTTCTCGCCCCTGCAATGGTGCGGAAAACTACCCTTTTCCCGCCCTCGCAAGCACGGCCTCGGCAATCACAATCGGAGAAGGAAGCCCTGCGCATGCCCCAGGGGCCGGACGCTTCGCACCCTCACCCAGCGGTGACCTGCACTTAGGAAACCTCCGCACCGCGCTGCTCGCGTGGCTGTGGGCACGCACAACCGGACGGAAGTTTGTCCTGCGAATCGAAGACATCGATCGCGTGCGCTCCGGTTCCACGCAGCGCCAAATCGACGAGCTGCGAGCGCTGGGAATCGATTGGGATGGCGAGGTTCTGATTCAGTCCTCGCGCGCGCACGTCCATGACGAGGCCGTCGCCCGCCTCTTCCACGAGGGTTACGCTTTCGAATGTTTCTGCTCGCGCAAAGATATCCGTGAAGCTGCATCCGCACCGCACGTTCCGCCTGGCCACTACCCCGGGACGTGCTTGCACCTGAGCGCATCTGAGATCGCCCAAAAGCGCGAAGAATTCGCGGCCGAGGGACGCCGTCCTGCCCTGCGATTGAAGGCTCCCGTTGCCGAGTGGACGGTCCGTGATGAGTATTTTGGCGATTACACGGGGCCGGTCGATCACTTCGTCATTCAACGCTCTGACGGCGCCCCTGCCTATAACTTGGCGGTCGTTGTCGATGATGCCTTCCAAGGCGTCGATCAGGTCGTCCGCGGAGATGATCTCTTATCTCAGTCCCCCGGCCAAGCTGTCCTTGCACGATTGCTCGGCTACCCGGAGGTCACCTACGTTCACGTTCCGCTGGTGTTGTCCACCTCGGGGGCACGCCTAGCCAAGCGAGACGGTGCAGTGACCATCGAGGAACTTGCGGAGCGCGGGGTGACTATTGCCCAAATCATCGAGGTTTTAGCCCGCTCGATGGGTGTTGAAGGAGTTCATTCGGCCTCGCAGCTTCTTGAATCGATGGACACTGAGACGCTGCGAGCACTCCCCCGTCAGCCCTGGACACCCGACTTGGACAAGCTTTTCGCTTGATCGCTTGGCGTGACGCCTCGCCTCTCCCCCACGCCCGTCTCCTCCCCTCCCCACACACAATTGACACACGAAGTCGACAAAAGCCACAGCCAATGAGCTGTGTCATTTCACGACTTCGTGTGGAGGGGCGAGAGGGGGGCAGCACAAACGGACGCGCAGATATCGACAACACTCACTCCAGATATGCCAGTGCCCGGGTTTGGAACCGCGTGTGCAGCGGATGCAGTTCCTCACCCGGGCGCTGACCTCTTCTAGCTACTCAGAAGAGTCACTCACCGTTCTCACGCCTACGACGCAGAGCAGTGAGAGTTCCACCGGTGGTGACCAAGAACAGGGCCACACCACCAATAAGCGCCGCAGTGACACCGGTCCCAGCAAGTGCCGAGCTCGCCTTCTTGCTCGCGCTGCGCTTCGGGTTCGTCATTGCTGACTTGCCCTGATCATTACCAGCCTGACCCGTCTGGTTCTGACCGGCTTGCTGACCGCTTGTTCCAGGCGCATTGCCCTGGGGATCATTCGGGACATTCCCAATACCAATCCCCGTGTTTCCGCCGTTTCCGGCCTGGTTGCCCTGGTCACTATCGGACGAGGCCGAGGCGGAAGGCTGAGGCTGCGCCGTGGGTTGGACGTTGGGCTGGCTTGGCTGGACAGTGGGCTGAGTGCTGGGCTCAGTTGTGGCCTCGGCAGTTGGCGAGACCGAGGGGCTCACTGACGCAGAAGGAGCAGAGCTGGGTTCTTCGGAGGGCTGCGGCTGGGCCGAAGGCGCCTCGCTGGGCTGGGCACTGGGTTCAGTCGAGGGCTGAGCACTGGGCTGCGTTGACGGCGCAGCTGTTGGTTCAACCGTCGGTGCTACTGTCGGCTCAGCAGAGGGCTCAGTCGTGGGCGTAGGAGTCGGTGTATCCGCTCCCCCATTCACCGTCAGCATCAGGCTCATCGTCGAAGCGTTTCCCGATTCATCTGTTGCAGTGAGAACCAGTTCTCGAGTCCCGCTCCACGTCGGAGTTCCTGAAATAGTTCCGCTGGCCAAATCAAGCGAGAGCCCAGAGGCTGTCACTCCCGAGTCAAGAGCTGCGCGGTCCGTTGAGTGGTTGTTCCATGTATTCGCAGAGCGAGCTCCCCAATCGAAGATTGGCTCATCATCGTCATCCCAACCATCATGAGCACCGTGCGTGGGCTCAGCGGTGGGCTCCGCACTGGGTTCATCGCTCGGCTCATTGGTATCGGGCAGGAGCATCGGGTCATTCAAGGCCTTCGGTCCCTCTCCCGTGGTCGGAATTGCCACAGAATTGCCCTCAGGGCCATCCGGATCCACCAGTTTGGCGGACAAGGTCACTGTCGAGAAGTTATCGCGAGCAGTTGCAACGATATTCTTCATTGACGCACCCCAGGTGATTTCTTGATCGTTCCACGGGCTGGCCCACAGCTCAGGCGCCGCACGGTCGACGATTCCCATCGCCCCGTCTTTCGCCTTCACAACGACTTGTCCCGAGGTGTTACCCGCGTAGTCGGTAATCGAGTAGGTTGCACCGTGAGTCCCCAGAGGACGCGTGCGCTTGAGCTGACCGTTCTCATCTCGGTTACCCCAGTCGGAACGGTTGTTCTTTCCGCGGGTAGCGGTCCAGCTTTGGTCACCCGTCGCATTGATCTTCTGCCAGTCCTTCGTCGTTGGGTTCACCAGCTTGTACTTCGCACCGTCTAGCCCAACAAAGTCCTGGCGTCCCATCGGCCGCGAGTACGAATCGTTGTAGCGACCGCGTAACGCCAGGGATGAGATCGCACCGGTGTCGACTCCCAAAGGCTGAACCGTTGCTCGGAACATTAGGCCTTCCGCGGGAGCGGGCACAGATACCGATGTGTCTTCCGGACCGACCGTGTATTCGGCGTATCCGTGGTAGGGGTTGTCATTTCCTGCGTACAAAGTTTCAAGACGAACCTTGTATCCGGTGGGTGTCCCCGAAGCGGGTGCCTTCCACGACAGTTCGACCTGCCCCGAAGTCGCTGCTTGAGTGAAGTTACCGTTAGCATCCTTCGCAGTTGCATAGGTCAATTCGCTGGGAAGCGCAGAACGATTAACAACCAGTTCGGCAGGCTGCGAAATCGATCCATCCTTGCCCACTGCTCGAAGTCGGAGCATATAGCTGCCCTCAAGATCGACCTTCTTGATGTAGCGCGATTCCCCGTAAGCCTGGGCAAGATGACGCACATTTCCTGAGGCATCCACGGCCTCGAGAATGTAGGAATCAACGGAAGCAAAGTCTGCTTTCTGCCAAGAAACGTTCATCTCATCGTCGGTGGTCAGCTCGTTGATCGTAAATCCAGCGGGGATAGCTGGTGTTGCGGACTCATCGCTCACAGCAAGTTTGCCGACATTGACCTGAACATCGCCGCTTCCTTCGACCTGCAGGCCCATCGTTGCAATTGTTCGCCCCTGGAAGTCAGAAAGATCAACAAGCGAATCCTTCCATCCATCTGTCGAAGCTGCACCCAAGGAGAGAGTGACAACTTCCCCTGGCTTGTCGGCAAAGACCAGTGCCAGGCGGGCCTTCGTTGACGCGTCCTTTGCACGCCACACAACTTCAGCGGTCGAGTTCTCCTTCACGCTCAGGTTCGTCTTGTATAGGCGAATGGTCTGTGCTTGCTGCGCTTGACCGTAGAGGACCAGGGAGTTTCCTCCCTGATAGGCACCTACAGGCGAATACGGAAGAGCCACTTCTTTACCCTGCAGATCGACTCGCGGCTCTTCGCCGTAGTCGAAGTCGGCCTTCAGCGTTGCGCCGCCTTCCCCGGCAATCCACCACTGCCATGAAGGCAAGATAGATTGCGCTCCCATATCCGACCACTCGGAGGTGTTGGTGACCGCACCATTCGTGTACGAACGCATCCCCTTACCGGTCGAGAAATTCGTCCAGAAGTTACTCCCCTGAATAACACTTCGAGCCGGAGCAAAATCAGCAACTCCAACCCATCCGCTGCCCTTAACTCCGACAGCGGGGTTGGCCTGACCATTAGCCGATCCGGTCTGGGTAACATCCTGTTTCATACCCGAGAAGTACATGCGCTCACGTTGAGCAATCATCCATTGATAGGGCTGTTGCTGCATGAAAGGACGAGCTGAATCGCTGCGACCGGTTATTTCCTGAATATTGTCATCCAGACCGCGCTGGTAGTGATCCGAGGGAGTGAAAAGAGCAATCGAGGTCAGCGGAGAGTGATTTTCTTCCGAGGTATACCCACGGTCAACGCCACCGCTTGAACGGAAGCCAGTCTGATTTGCCTCAATTCCTGCGAATACTTCTTTGTAGGGGTCGTATCCATTGGCAAGCGCCCATTCGTTCATTCGCTTGCCATTGTTCCCGTAATTGACGAAGACAGAAGAGTGAATACGCCCGTGCTCGTCGTCACGCAACCACGCAGCCTTGCCCTCGTCAAATGAAGAGTTCGTGTCGTACCACTGCGTCCACAGTCCCTGGCTGGTCAGATACGACATGAAGGGTTTGAATTCAGAGTCATCGCCCCATTCTTCTTGGTTGAGGAAGTAGCCGTCGAAGCCGTAGTACTTGGCCATATCAACGAGTTTCTTGGCGATGAGGTAGCCCTGGGAGTTCGGATCTTTATCGAACATCTCAGTGAAGGTCAGGCCCGGGCGGAATGACGGGTCGAAGTACAAGATCGCAATCGACTTCACGCCGTTACGGTGCGCGGCATTCGTGTATTCGGGGCTTGGAAGGGTGAGGACGCCGAACTCAAAACCTCTGTTGCGCCAATCCGAGGTCGCTGGGTTGTAGATCGCCTGCGGGACACCCAAGGACGCACCACCGTGCCAAGGAGACCAGTAGTCCGTGTACTGCCAGAAGTTCAAGGTGTGGTCGGTGAAGGTGTTGTTAAAGGTCGTTGATCCGAAAAAGGAGTTGCCATAGTCGCCCTGCATGAGCATGATCTCGGCTTTTCCGTCCAGTTCGGGCTTGACCTGGGTGTTCGGGTTGCGATCGATTCGAGGCTGGAGCGGGACGGTTGCGCGAAGCTGCTCCGCGTAGGGGTCCGATTCGGGGGTCCAGTCCCGAAGGTCTTGGACGCGGTATCCGGAAACTACCGGTTGTGCGCTTCCAACCGAGGATTCTCCTGAGGGCGGGTATGAGTCCGCCGCGAATGCCGCGGGAATGATCATCACGCTAGCCGTGGTAAGTGCGCCAACAGCGATCAGGCGCTTCTTTCTTCTATATGCCGACATGTGCAGGAGCTCCTTTGCCCTGTCGATTGTGTGCGGTTTTTGGGTACATGAAGTACCGGTGTGGCCAATGGGTCACTGGGGGCGCCCGATCCGCTGCGATCGATTGCCGACAAACAAAACCGGTTAAGTAAAACGGTTAGCCCTCATTTTATCAAAGCGAGGACACGTGAGAACAGCTGACAAAACGTCTGCAGATAACGATTTTGTAACCCGTGTTTCACCCGCAACCTACGAAGCACACAACACAGACGCAAGGCACACATAAGCGCACCCCATACAGATAAAAAACGCCGGGGGTGGGGGCCGTTGCTCCCACCCCCCGCGGTCCCAGCACCACAGAGAAGCGAGGCCGTGCTACTTCAGCGAGGCCGTTGCCGCTTCCTGCAAGGAGTTCAAGGTTTCTTCCACCCCTGCGCCGTTGAGCCAGGTGGCCTCGATCTGCTCCTGAATCTGGTCGGCGATCTTCGGCCAGGCCTCGACGCGCGGAGCCATGCGAGCGTAGGTCGTCGCGGTCTTCAGGTACTGCGAGCGGTGCGGAGCATTGAGGTACTCGCTCGAGTCCAGAGCCTTCTGAGTTGAAGGCATGTGACCGGTCGCGATCGCCCAGTCGCCGGTGTGCTCATTGAGGAACTTGGTGAATTCGAAAGCCGCACGGTACTTCTTCGCATCGGGCTTGGCGGAAACGGGAACGGTCCACACATGGGAGTTTGCCCAGGTCGCCTTGTCCTTGAAGAGCATGAGCGCATCACTGGTCTCGTACTTGAAGGGAGCCTCAGCGATGAACTGGTTAACCGACCACACACCGTTGTACATCACGGCCGACTCGCCGCGCAGGAAGCCCTGAACCGAGGCATCGTAGTCGTGGTTCACGGTTGTGTAGCCTTCCTTGACCAGGGTATTGATGAACTCCAGCGAGGTCTTAGCCTCAGCCGAGTTCATATTCGCCTTGGTGCCGTCTGCGGAAATAATGTCCGAGCCCTGCTGCTGGATCAGAGTCATCCACAAGCGCCCGCCCATCGGGTCCTTTGACAGGGCGATATCGATGTAGTTCTTTCCGGTCTTTTCCTTCACGGCCTTTGCATGCTCAAGGAGCTCGTCGGGCGAAGTCGGAAGCTTGTAGGTTCCGTCCTCACCAACCAATCCGGCCTGGGAGAGGATATCCATGTTCAGGTGGCTGATGATGGCGTGGGTGTCGAAGGGAACACCCCACTTCTTGTCCTTGTAGGTCACGGCGTCCAAAGCGGGCTTCGTCGAGCCGGACAGGTCGATGCCCACTCCATCGGGCACCTCCATGAGCAAGCCCTTGGCCGCGTAGTCGGGCAGGTTGGAGCCGTGCATGATTGCCACGTCGGGACGATCCGACGAGGCCAGAGCGGCGTTGAGTGAGTCGTAGTAGCTGTGCCACGAAGCACCACCCATACGCTCGACCTTGATGCCCCACTTGTTCTCAGCGTTGAACTTGTTCGTGAGGATCGAGATGGCGGTGCATTCGCTGTTGGCCTTGGACAGGTCGGTGACTCCCTCGGTCTTTTCCTGGCAGTCGCCGAAGAATCGAGCCATGGTGATGGTGGTCCCCTTGAGGTCCTCATCGCTCACGCCGGCAATTGCTGCACCGTCGACGGTCTTTGAGGAGGATGTGGAGGACACTCCGCATCCGGTGAGCACGAAGAGAGCGGTCGTTGCCAGCGCGCATGCGCTGATTCCCGCGTGACGTGCCAGTGCGCGTCCTTGTCGCATTGTCATGCCTTTCAATCTGTGTGGTGAATGGTGTGGTGAGTTTTCCTGTGTATGTAAGATCGCCCTTTCCGAGGCCATCGTTGAGAACCCCGGGAAAGCCGATCAGGCGTGTGGCGCAGGTGGCGATAGCCTACTTATCGCCACTCGATAGTGAGATTCCTCTGATCAGATACTTCTGAAGCAGGAGGAAGACAATGAGCAGGGGCGCAGCACCGACGATTCCTCGAGCCATGAGCGAGCCCAATTCCGTCGATTGTGCGAAGGTCCCCTGCAAGGATGCGAGGCCCGTGGTCACCGTGAACATTTCGGGCTTTGTCGCCGAAACCAATGGCCACAGGTAATCGTTCCAGGTCTGAACGAAAGAGAAGGTTGCCAAGGCAATCAAAGCCGGTCGCGCCAGCGGAACCATGATGGAGAAGAAGACTCGAATTGGAGAAGCCCCATCAACTTGCGCTGCCTCTTCCATTTCGCTGGGCACCTGAGAGAAGAACTGCGTCATGATGAAGACCCCCAGGGGGAAGGCCACGCGGGGGAAAATCAGCGCAATATAGGAATTCGCCAGCCCGGCCTCGGAAAACATCATGAACAAGGGGACGAACATAGCCTCTTTAGGAACCATCATTCCGGCCAAGGTCAGTCCGTAGACCACAGTGCGCCCAGGGAAAGGCAGTTTCGCGAAGGCGTATCCGGCGGCCGCGCAGATGAGGACGGTGATAATCGTGGCGGTAATCGAGACGATCATCGAGTTGAGGAACCAGCGCCCCGCGAGTCCAGTTCTAAAGACGTCCACGTAGTTCGACAGGGTCGGCTCGGTGGGGACAAGGATCTGCGAGTTCGTCTTCAGTGACGAGTTCGAACTCAGGGAGATCACCAGCGTCCACAGCAGCGGAATCAGCCACAGCACAGCAAGTGCCATCATGACGACGTGATAGCCGCAGGACTTGAATTTCTCTCGCATCTCAGCGGCTCCTCTGGCGTGAGATCAGGAATTGGATGAACGAGATGAAGACCATCAGCACGAAAAGCACCAAGGACATTGCCGAGGCGTAGCCGAGCTGGGTATCCCTAAAGCCCGTCTGGTAGATGTAGCGCACGAGGACATCCGTTGTTCCACCAGGGCCTCCGGCCGTCATGATGTTCACCTGGCCGAAGATCTGGAAAGAGGCGATGATCTGTGTAACCAGAACCAAGACCGTCGCGTGACGAAGACCCGGAAGGGTAATATTGACGAATTTTTGGAAGGAATTCGCGCCGTCCAAGCTTGCGGCCTCATATAGCGTCGGATCGATATCTTGAAGGCCCGCGCCAAAGAGAATGAGGTTAAAACCAACCGTCCACCATACGGTTGTCACCACGATTGCAGTCATTGCCCACTTCGGATCCGAAAGCCACGAGATCGTCCCCCACCCCATGTATTCGGTGAAACGCGCAACGATGCCTCGCGAGGGGTTGAGCATGTAGCCCCAGATCAGGGTGGCAACCGAGACCGGAAGAACGTAGGGGACGAAGAGCGCTGCACGGTAGAAGGAGCTCGCCCGTCCGCCTCGCTGAAGAAGGAGCGCGTAGATCAGGCCGAGGCCCGCGATGATTGGCGTCGAAACCAGGGTAAAGATCGCAGTGTTCTTCATCGCGTTCCAAAAACGCGGGTCAGACCA
>CAUTOM010000050.1:0-12840 GCA_963540435.1 uncultured Actinomyces sp. | reverse complement strand
GGCTGGAAGTGGCAGCTCGAGGACGGTAGCTTCGCGGCCTCGCAAAGCGTCGTCATTGGCGATGCGACCTACCGTTTCAACGCCGATGGCATCATGGTCACCGGTTGGGACCAGCAGGACGGGAAGTGGAGCCACTACAGCTCGTACGGCGCCCGCACGAACGGCTGGCTCCAAGAGAACGGCAGCTGGTACTACTTCGATCCGAGCACGGGCGTCATGAAGATCTGGTGGGCGCAGATTGATGGCCACTGGTACAACTTCGGCCTTGATGGCCGCATGGTGACTGGATGGAAGAACCTTGACGGACACTGGTACCGCTTTGGAACGGATGGCCATATGGCGACCGGATGGCAGCGCATTGGCCTGTCTTGGTACTACTTCGGCGACGATGGTCAGATGCGTACCGGCTGGCAGAAGATCGACGGCCGCTGGTACTACTTCGCTCGTTCGGGAGCGTGGATCTGACCTGATCGTCTGGTTGATCTTCTGATTAACGAGGCCGGGGCCGGAGAGTGCGATGATGCTCCCCGGCCCCGGCCATTTGTGTTGAAATGTGTTGGCAGCTTTAGGCTTATTCCGCTGAGCGGGCCCTTGGTGCTTTCACCGCAGTGCTTCAGTTTTCGCCGCGGCGACGCGCTGCCATGAGGATCGTGATTCCCATGCTCAAGAAGGCTGCCGAGGCAGCAAGAGCGACGGGTGACCAACCGGTGTGTGCCAGTGCTCGCGGAGCGTTTCCACCCTGGGTGCCTTGCTCAGGTGCGGGCTGGCCGGGGTCATCTGTGCCTGGGTGGCCGGGCTCTGCTGGGTTTCCGCCGGTCTGACCGGGGTCAGAGGGCTGGTTGGGACCGACCGGAGCCGGAGACTGAGGCGAGGAAGGCGTTGCCGGAGTTGCAGGCGTTGCCGGAGCAGTCGGTGCAACCGGGGGAGTAGAGGTCGAAGGCACAGGTGCCGGAGTGGTTGCCGACGGAACGGGTGCCGGAGTGGTTGCCGAAGGCGTCGGAGTTGTGGGGGTGGGAGTAGGAACAGCGTTTTGCTCCCACTGCGCAACCAGAACTCGGTTCGGGTTCGCGGTGGTCAGTTCAACTGCGTCACCGGGAGTGAAGTCCTCACCACTTGCTTGGTCTTTCCATCCCTTGAAGGTGTATCCGTCGCGAGTGATTGCGTCTGCAGCGGTCTTCGTGACTGAAGGCTGCGTAACGTCGCCGGTCTTGCGATCGACCTCAAAGTTGCCTTCAACGCTTGGAGGCGTGGTCGAGCCACCGTTCGCGTCGTAGCGCAGAGAGTACTTCGGTGCCCACACTGCTGTGAAAGTGTTTGTCTCGAGCAGTTGCTCCCAGGTCTTCGTGGTGGCAGCGGTCGTCCACACTGAGACATTCGCGCCCGGCTTGTAGGTATAGGTGTAGGTCGTGCCGAGCAGCGTCGTGCTATTCGTCCAGTTCACGAGGGTGTAGCCATCGCGAACGGGCTCTTCAGTGATAAGGCTCGTGCGCGTCGTAATTGACGTACCGGTCGAGGCCACCGCATCAGTGTAGGTCGCCTGGCCCTTGATGGTGCCACCGTTTGCGTCATAGACGATGGGTGCGCAGTTCTTCGGCGCAACAACCTTTACTCGGAAGCCCGTGTAGAACAGGTGATTCGTGTTACCGCCGGTGTTGATGGGGGAGTCTGAATTTCCCATCAGTGTGTGGTGGAAGTATGCGATGTAGGTCTTTCCGACCTCGGCGCGATTCGTTGCCTTGAAAATGTAGGAGAGCTTGCCGCCGTTGTTCGCCTGCGAGATCGGGTCGGTTGAGGTGTTGATAACGCCGATCAGGTCGGGGTCGAAGTCGCCGCCAATCCCCGAGGGTGATGCAGCGATGATCGTTGTATTGACGTTGAAAGTGCCACCCAGAGGGCGCGAGGTCGTGTACTTGGAGAACTCGCCAGAAACCGTCAGTGTCGAGCCCTGTGCGATCTCAATTTCGCCAAAGCGGTCCGCTTCATCGGTTGCGGTCGTCGCCGTTGGATTGTGGTTGATGGTCAGCGAGTTGTCAACGTCGCCGTCGGGGGAGAAGACGCTCTTAATGACGGTGTTGGGGGATTGACAAACTTCGGGGCGCGTGATTGCCGAGGCCGTGCTTCCGTCTGCGGCCGAGGCTGCGTGAGTGGGGGCGAGTAGCGCTGTGCCCGCGAGGGGGACAGTGATGAGCGCTGCGGCTACGCCGAGCGCCTTGCGCTGACGAATAAATGACAGGATCATGCAAACTCCAGAGAAAATTCAGGTTTTCTTGAGATAGGTTTCCACTGTAACGTAGCGCGCCTGCAATTCCGTACAGTTTTACGAAAATGTGGGGATTCTCAACGAAACGAGCTGAAAGTAAGCTGAATGTGAGCAGTTCTTGCGTTCGCTGGTGTCTTGCTTGGCCCCCGTCCTCCATCCTCCACACGAAGTCGCTAAAAGACACAGGCTATAAGGCATGACATTTACCGACTTCGTGTGTGTTTTGGTGAGTGCAGCGTGGGGAAGGCGCGGAGCGCAGCGTGGGGCAGCCGGGAAGCTGCCGCTAGGCCTCGTCAATGGAGGAGTGGTCTTCCTCGATCGTCGCAAGCGCAACCTGGGTGGCACCTGCTCGCGCGTTCCAGCCGAGGATCGCGATGGTGAGCGCACCCATCACAAGGAAAATCAGGCTGGTTGAGGTTGAGCCGGAGGAATGCATAAAAGCCATCGCAATGACCGCGATTCCTTGCGCGGTTCCCAGGACTCCGCCCATGAAGAGGAGAACCCAGACGGCTTGATGGCCGGCGTTCCAGGCGTGCGAGCCGACCGGGATATCGCGCAGATAGAGGCCGAGGGGAGGACGTACAGCTTGGTTGCGGACCAAGAGTCCGGTCACGAAGAGGTGGAGGCCGGCAATGACAACGATGAGTGCGGCGCAAACCAGAAGGATAGTGACCAGGGTATTCATGTGTTTCCTCTCGACTGTTCCAGACTAGCAGGCTCGAGGGGAGTCGAAATTGTCAGAAAGGCGGGGCATGGTCTGGCAGAATGAGGGTATGGGTTTGTCAAAAAAGCTCCTGAGCAAAGATGAAGTTGTCGTCCGTCACATGCACACTCACATCAAGGTGCTGTTGTGGAGGATTGTGGCGGTTATGCTGCTGCTTGTTGCCGCGACTATTGGATCGGTATTTGTGCCCGTGGACTCGCGAAAGTGGGCGCTGCCGGCGATTTGGATCGTCTTTGTGATCATTGCGATTCCGCTGTTTGTCGTGCCGTGGGCCAAGTGGATGGCCGCGACCTATACGGTGACGACGAAGCGGATCATTACGCGTTCGGGTATTTTCCAGCGCACGGGGCATGACCTGCCGCTCAGCCGTATCTCAGACATTCAGATGGTCAAGGATCTGAACGATCGCCTGTTCGGGTGTGGAACGCTTGCCTTGCAGACCTCGGCCGATGACCCGCTGCTGCTACACGATGTGCCAAATGTGGAGATCGTCCAGGTTGAGATCTCGAACCTGCTGTTCAACGACGTTCAAGGGGCGATCGACGCCGACCCGAATTCGTGAGGGTAGCCCCGCGGCAGTAGCTCTTAAATGCTCATTCGGAAGCTGGAATGTAGACGCACGGAACTGTGTCGGCGCTGTCTTCTAAATTATCGATCTTATCGTCAAAGAAAATATGGGGTTTTAGAACTTGGAGGACTTTCGCTTTCGGGATCCCCCCAAGAAAGAATAAGTCGTTTGCGTGGAGCTCCCATTCGCCCAGCTCTCCAAGCTGGTTGTCTGGTTCCCTCTTACGTCTCCAAATGATTGAGCTTTGATCTACTGGTTGTCCTTGCTGTCAGTGAGAGTGAATACGTGCCGCTGATGGCAGGCAGGCTTCGCTTTTCGTAATCGTGAAGCTGTCGTCTTCGATCCACTGAAGCGCTGGACAACGGTTGGACTCTGGACGCCAGAATGTCATACAGCATTGCTGACTGGTTGTGCGAATGACTTGAGGTCATCCCACGTATCAGCACGTGCAGTATCTTGCTCATACGCGATCAAGTAACCCCAGTGCTGTCCTGCAAATGCCTCCTCAGCTGCGAGATGTCGAACTAGTGATTCGGCAGCTTTACGCTTTGCTTGGACTTTCGCATCGTCGCGGCCACGTTCGTCTTTGCCTTCGATGATCCAGTGGACGCCATCAGTATCGAGGGCAACGAAATCTGGGTAGTAGCGGTCTTTCGCGTTGTAGTAGATATATGCGCCTGCCTGTGGATGCAAGCGATGCCACCACACGATATTGGGTGAAGTGTTCAGCAGCTTTGCCAACGCATATTCGCCGCTGTAGGAGTCGAACGACTCAGACTCCATGAGGGATTTGAACCAGCCACCGTAGGTGCGGCGAACCACGAAATCAGCGCGGTCCTCCACCTGATCATGGATAATTTCTCCGAGTGGAAGGGGATAGTCTTCGATTCGCATGACCTTCGGGTGCACTTTAGGTATTTCGCGAGTAGACCGTAACACTTCGTGAATGTAGTCCAGAATGAGCTGCTGCAGCTGGTCTCTGGCCGAGTCCAAGGACTTCACGGTCCAGCCAGTGAAGGTGACCTTCGACATGAACTTCGGTACGAGGAAAGTCTCGATGTAGCGAGCCGCGCTGTTGGTCTTGGGCACCAAGTTCATATTCATTACGAGCCGCACTAAGGTGTCCTTGGCGTCAGCATCATCTACGTGGACAGAGTCAACCTCAGCGCTTTCACGGTCCTCGGTGCGGAGCTTCTTACCCAGGGCCGCGATGATCTCCTTGCGGAGCAGCACGTCACCGGTTGAGGTGACTTTACGGGCCGCAGTTTCCAACTTCAGATCGTCGATTTCAGATAGGTCGATCGGTGGCTGCTGGATCTCGATCACGCTGGTCGGGAAGGTGTACTCTACATCAGAGAAGGCTGGGTTGCGCTTCGCAAATGCGATCTCGAGCGTCGGTGTGTCGCCTTCTGTCGGCAACTTGTCGTCAAATGCACGGATTCCCACCCCAGGTAAAGCCTTGTCGCTTTCTGGGCTACCCGCATCCGTCGACACTCCCGGCGAGGGCTCATCGTTTCCAAGGCTGAGCGGGATGGAGGAGCCGTACTCTCCTGTCGTCAGCGGAATAGGAGTAGTTCCTGTGGGAGCGGAGACATGTTCTGCTGCTGTGCGGATCGCGTCTTCAACCCGTATTTTGTCAGCTTCTTTGACAGCTTCCTCAAGACCGAACTGCTGGAGCACGTTCTCGGCTGCAAGGAGCTCAGTGAAGGACTGGTGGGCGATAATGTCAAGTTGATCAATCTGTCCGATCCCAGTGTGCTTTCCGAATGGCAACCGAAGGCCACGACCCATCGTCTGCTGGGTGAGAACCTCTGAAGCCATGGCTCGTAGAGTCACGACCACTGCAATGTTTTTGACGTCCCATCCTTCTTTGAGTTTGTTTACACTAACCACCGCAAGTACAGGAGAGTCCGGTTGATCAAGACGTTCGAGTAGCTTTTGTGTGGCATCGTCCTCATGCTTGGAATCCACCTGCAGTACTGCCGAGTCCTTACCGAAAAACTCGGGGGTCCGTAGGAGCGCGGTTACTTGGGTTGCGTGGTCGACGTCAGAGCAAACAACGAAAAGCACTGCGTTTACAAGGGTATGGCTATCATTCGCAGCGTAAGAGTTGTAGTACGCCTGCTTGGTCTCCCGCAATCGCAATGCGTCGCGCAGCTGCTGCTCCTCAGAAGCAGCATCGGTACCGTAGCCTCCTTTACGGAAAGCTAGTACCGGAGCCTTGACAAACTTATCCTGGATGGCGCGATACAGCGGGTACTCGTAGATCACATGATCGGTCTTCTTATTTACAGATGCCGTAAGACCGATGGTCACCGCTGGATCCAGCTCTCTGAGTGCTGCATTGAATGCCACCGCACTGGTGCCATATAAGTGGGACTCATCGGCAATCACCACCAGGTCGTCCAAACCTTTGAGGTAGTCGAACAAGACCCCAGCATTCTCATCGAAACGACGCGGCTTGCGCCGGATCGAATCTTGGGTGGTGCCATGGGTGCTGCCCTCGGTCTCCTTCGGTGCAATGAGCTGCTGGATGTTGAAAATGAACGCGAGCATGGGCACTTCGCGACCGAAGGACAATAATGCAGTACCGTTCGTGCGGGCAATCCATGCCGAGTAATCTTGTGGGGTAACGACCTCGGGTGGCACCGGTGAGCCCTTGATGAACCGAAGTGAACCTGGCGAGAAGTTCTGCACGGTCTTTGCTTGTACCGTCTTCCCGGGTGTCACGATGATGACGTTGCCCACGCCCTGGCGACGCAGATACTCCACGAAAGCTGCCATAAGATATGTTTTGCCCACGCCGGTAGCGAGGTTGAGAACCTGCTGCACATGCGGATCATAGTCACCATCGAGAGTGAAGACGAGCTTGCGCAGTGCTTCCTTATTGGGAGCACGAAGATCGAAATCTGAGCTGATCGCTTCCAGCAAGTCCGAATCGAAGCTGATGTTCAAACGTTTCGTCATCGGTTTCCACCACCTTGCGCGTAGGGGAAAATGTCATCTGGGATCGCTACGACCTGTGATCCCTTACAGGCACGACGCAAATGCTCCCGCACTCCATCGAGCACCACGGTCGCTGCTAATACGATCGTCTCGCTCGGTTGGATCTGCTCCACCAGGCGATCGACCTCGTCGATGGTTGCGACGCCTTCGATGACCTTCAACAGGGAGTTGCCACGCCGCCCGTCAAACACGACGTCGTCGTCGGGGTGCAGCAGGGAGAACCCAAGGTTCGCGGCCACCGACGCGACAAGCACCTCGCCGGTCGCAGCCGGCGTCAACATCACCCGATCTAGTGCCGGGTCGTAGTCGAAACACGATGGCGACAGGTGAGCGACCTGGAAACCACCTCCACCGCGCCAGTTTCGTTTTTTCGATGGAGCCGTTGCAAGCAATCGCTTCACTACATTGATTGCGGCAATCTCCTCTCCGGCAAGGCCGTCTTCCTTAGTGATGGCATTTAGTAGCTTCGTTGCATCCTGAAGATCTTTGATTTCAAATTTCTCTGGCAGAACCGCCGTCGATTTCAGGATGCGATCTACCGTCATCGTGATACCACCCGGATCTTGATCGTGAATCACCTTTTCCAAACGCGGTCTCGTGAATGTTGTGAAAGTTGACTCGAGGAGCTCACAGGTTACCCAACGCCGACCCATCTTATGAGCTACGGCAGCCGTGGTACCCGACCCGGCAAATACGTCGAGGACGATATCGCCCGGATTGGAGCCGATATGAATGATCCGCTCAAGAAGACGTTCCGGTTTAGGCGTGGAGAATGGTTGTTCGTTCGGAAAGAGTGCGAGGATCTCTTTCTTGCCTTCCTGGCTGTGGCCAACTTCCTCATGAGGCCACCAGGTCGTTGGCACCCTTCCTTGCATCACCTCAGATAGGAACCGCTTCAGTTGAGGAGCTCCCTGCCCTGATGCACCAAACCATACTCTATTATCCTCGAGCAGTTCCTCATAGCGATGTTGCGTGAATAGCCAGCATCTACCGGGCGGTGGGTCAAGTTGCAGCCCTGTAGGGGTTGTCAGCGTGTAGAATTGATCGGCCGTGCCATGAGCAGCTTGCGCGGTGAAATTGTCGGGACGCCAGCGTCCGCGTGGGTCATCGTCGAGATTCTGATATACCAGATTCTGTGCGGCGGAACGTGGCAGCAGGTTGCGGACCGCTTTGAAGCGTTCTTGATTGATGCAATAGACGAGGATCGTATCGTTTGAGTGGGAGATAGCGGAACGGTTTTCTGGCGAGTAGGTCTTTTGCCACTGCATCTCAGCCACGAATCGATCTGCTCCAAAGACTTCATCGAGTAGGACGCGCATCCGGTGGACTTCCACATCGTCGAGGTGTACCCAGATCGACCCCTCGTCAGACAGTAGCTTCTTCATGTGGAGGAGTCGGTCGCGCATCATAGTGAGCCAGACCGAGTGTTCGAGGTTGTCTTCGTAGTTGGCGAAGGTCTGGGCGGTGTTGAAGGGTGGGTCGATGTAGATCAACTTGACCTTGCCGACGTACTTCTCAGCCAGCTCGGGCACGCGTGTCAGTGCCTCTAATACGTCTCCGGATTCACCGAGGATCAACAGATTGTCTTCTTGTGGTTCCAGGTCAGCACGGTCAGAGTATGTAAACTCGTCGGTCTTAGCTGTCTGTGCACCACGGACATAGTCGTCCATGATGAGGGTATGGGTCTCGCAGTAGCGGGGGTCTGAGGGATCTACCCACGTGTAGCCGTACTTGCCTGTTTCGGTGGGAATGAGGGCTTTGTCCTTATTGTACCAAGTGAGCTGTAGGCGCTGCGCATTCATCTAGTTGGTCTCTCCCTTCATGCCTGTGGAAATGACCTTACGGATAGCTGTGATCTTGTGGAGGTCTTTTTGTCTTGTCTATGTTCTTCTGAAACGCATGCGTACTTATGGTTCCGTGTGAATCTATAGAGAACGTGCTTGTATGCTCCCGGTTGAATACCTGTGGTCTGTTCGGCGTCTGTCTTGGCGTGGGCTGTGGAGACCGGCGCGACGATAATGTTCTCTGCCTCCTGAATGTTAAGCTTCGTCGAGTTTATCTTCGCATCCAGGTGTTCATCGTGCGTATGTAGATCCGCTAGCTTGATGTGCGATACAGGGATCGCGACCAGGTCGATGCCCGTGTCGCCCGTTCGGCGCTCCGGCCACTCGCCCCACAGATAGACCTCTTTGAATTGGTGAGCGAAACGCGCGTCGTGGAGAAGGAACTGACGGGTGAGTTCCTCGAAGAGCGTGCCCTTCTCTCGCTCGCTTGTCGCGCGCGAACGATACTCGTTCAGCAGCGCATCCAGTGCGCTGGCTGAAGAAGATGCGGGAGTGGAAGGCTTAGTGACCGCCGATGCAGAAGGGGTAGAGCTGTCGTTGGGTGTTGGCGTGCCAACAACGTCAAATGCAAGCTGGTCTGCGTTGGGATCACTGTGCATGAAGATGCCCTTCTGTGTGGCGGAAAGATGCCGGGTGAACATCGCTGATCACTGGCTGCGTTCTTGGGGATTTCCCCGAAGGAGTGCTGCGTATTCCCAGATTAATGCATCTGAATGACCTAGATGTAATTATTGCCTGTTGTTTTTTGCGGTTTTTGCATTGGTATTGCGCGGATTTGCGCAGGTGTCAATCGCTGTTGTTAGCCAGATCAATCCAGATGGTCATACTTCACGCTGCTCCCGCGAGACTTTTCAACCGGATACTTCTGGGCAGTGACGGCAAGCTTTTCCAACACGATCTGATCGGGTTCAAGTCCGACCTTCATCGCGAGGAAGTAACAGTAGGTCAGAACATCGGCGAGCTCTTCCTTGATCGCCTGAGGATCTCCATCGGGCGACCACTGGAAGCACTCTAAGAGCTCAGCGGCCTCGATAGAAATTGATTTCGCCAAGTTTTCGGGCGTGTGGAACTGGTCCCAATCGCGCTCCTCAGAGAACGCGCGTAATTTCTGTGCAACCGCATCGTCAAGCATGCTTTCACTTTACTGCGCGTTACCTGCATGTGTGGGCAGATGCGCGAGCCTTCTAGCCAATGACAAGTTGGTATCTTTTCCCTCGCGGATTTCTGAACGCGTCCTCGCCATAGAAATCGATTTGTCTGTCGCCCCACCAGGAAAGGAACTCCTCAGCGGTTTCGCCGTTGTGCTTTTTATCGAATGCGCAGTCAAATGAGGCGAGGATCCCATCGGTTGCTTCAGCCAGCGCTGCGCAAACCAAACCGTAACCGGTTGAGGCAACGGCAGGGCCAGCAAAGTTACGTTCGTCGTACCAATAGTGGTCTTGAGCCAGAATTTTTGCCAGTCGAGTTGGAGGAACAATATCTTCGAATTCTTCAACGATGTACCACAAGCCAAGGTGTTCCGGTTTTGAGTTGAATGGGTAGACCAAGTCTTCTTCGTTAATTCGATCGTCATCTTCGACGGAGAAACAAGCAGGCCAAGAATCCGAATCCCAGATCCCATCAATCGAATATGCGAAGCCCAGATATAAATCCGGCGTCCACACCACATCTTTTTCAACGTACTTAATTGGTATATCCGCCCGAGAAGGGTAGAAAGCTCTAACCTCAATTGTTGAACCGATACCATGACGGTTCAACAATGTTTGAAATAACTCTTGTGTACGCCCGCGAATTTCCTCAACAAGAGGCAGGATATTTTCTGTCGGATAAACATCAATGGTTGTCGACATGGGAATATGCTACTCACCCCCGCCTTCAATTTGTGCCTGTTTGACACACATGCGAAAGGTGCATTTTAGATCCAGTTTCCATCCGACCCCGACGCGTACCAGTCGTGGCCCCGGAAGCGTCGCCCTTCTCCATCGCAACGCTCGCTTGGTGGCTCCCACAACAGCGCGTAACGAACAGGAACAGGCTGAGGTGCCACACCGATCGCAGAGCTCATTCGTCTGCGCAGCTCATTCCAATCGTTGAAATCCAGCCAGTTGACTCGAAGGAAACGCCAGCCCTGGTCTTGTAGCGCCTGCTCTCGTTGAACCCACGAGCGTTTTGCGCGGTCGAATTCTCCTTGTGTTGACCCCAGTTTCTCGATTCCATCGAACTCGATGATCAGTTTGCGCTGCGGAATCGCAATGTCAGCGAAGAGAGGTCGTCCACCTGCTGAGAGCTCATACTGCGTCGAAAAGTCGTAGGGGCATAGCGAGCGAATCACCCACGCAAGCGCGGCCTCGGCAGGGTTGCTACACCCGGGGTCGATTGCGCTCAGGATCCGTCGCGCGCGGGCAAAGCCACGGCGTCCCTTTGCGCGTTCCAAACGCAAAAGGAGCGTCTTCCGGATGACTTCCGCACGGCCTCGGCACACGTCTTGCGAGAAATTACTAAAATCGCACCATTTACGCAGTGCGCTGCATCCCAGTGCAAATGCCTGCAGCGCGTCATCGTGCATCGCGCAGCGAATCAACGCGTCATAGGGGTGCTCGGTCAGTATCCCTGAAACCCGCGTGCGTTCCGAGGTAATCGGAGGGCCACGACGATAGACTCGCCTAACCGCGGGCACGGACTTCGTCGCGCATCTGAACGGCGGAATGAGCTGACTTGTCCGGCGCTGCGGCTGGTATAACTCAACATTCGGGTTCGCGATCCAGCCTTGTACGCCGTGGAGTAGAAGCGCTGAGGTACCAACGACAAGCGGCGTCGGATCTCCTTGCTGGACTGACGCAATAATGCGTGCCATCGCAATTGACTTCCAGATATCCCAGGGTTTTGCGCTGCTCGGATCAAAAGGCAGCTGGACGTAAGCACCGCGGTACAAGCGGAATTGTCCCTTGAGAGGGGAACTGGTGGAGGAGCTCCCGCGATAGCTCAGGGTCACGTGCGGCAGTTGCGTGCTCATAGTGGACAGTGTCGCGCGAGGGTGGTGGCTGTGTGCTTTCCTGCCGAAAAACTGTGGATGAATCGTTGAAAACCTGCGTTGTGGAAAAGTCTGTTGCGCGCGAAGCGGGTCTTTCGGGTGGTGATGGGCCGGTTTAGCGATGTTTCGTGGTTCGTGTGTGGTGTCTACGGCGGAATCCGATCACCTCGACGCGGATTGATGCGGGTTGGAGCGGTTTGCGTCGCTGACTGTGGTGAAATCCTGCGATAACGGGGCAGAGCGACAGTGGTTGGAGCGATTGACACCGTTTGGAGGATTGGCATTGCGGTTTTTGGGCTATGCGATGCCGCCAAGTGGTGCCAATGCCGCCGAGTGGTGTCGATAGGGGAGGCGTGGGGAGCTGAGTTCAGGAACGAGGCCCCGCCCCGCTCACCCCGAAATGTGGACACCTTCTGCCGACCTGTCGCCCCCGCGCAACAATGGCAGCATGACAAATCTGAAACTCGCAGTAATCCCCGGTGACGGCATCGGGCAGGAAATCGTTCCCGAAGGCATCAAGGCTCTGGAAGCCGTTATTCCCTCTGACGTCACGCTGCAGTACACAGAATTTGATCTGGGTGCGCGCCGCTACCACCGCACCGGCGAGATCCTGACCGATACCGATCTTGAGGTCATCGACCAGCACGATGCGATCCTCTTGGGTGCGATTGGCGATCCTTCGGTTCCCTCAGGTGTCCTTGAACGCGGCCTACTCCTTAAGCTCCGCTTCTCCCTCGATCACTATGTCAACCTGCGCCCCTCGCACTACTACCCGGGCGTCCCGACTCCGCTGGCCAACCCCGGCGACATTGATTTCATCGTCGTGCGAGAGGGCACCGAAAGCCTCTACGCCGGAAACGGTGGAACCCTGCGCAAGGGCACGATTCACGAGGTCGCGCAGGAGATCTCCGTCAATACAGCCTTTGGCGTTGAGCGCCTTGTGCGCTACGCATTCGAGCAGGCGGTAGCGCGCCCCGAACATCACCTGACGCTGGTTCACAAGCATAATGTTTTGGTTTTCGCCGGCGGCCTGTGGAGCCGCATCGTCGAGGAAGTGGGCCGCGAATACCCGCAGGTTCGCGTCGACTACTGCCACATTGACGCCGCAACGATCTACATGGTGACCGATCCGGGTCGCTTCGACGTCATCGTCACCGATAACCTCTTTGGCGACATCTTGACCGATGAGGCGGGAGCCGTCACCGGCGGCGTTGGCCTTTCGGCCTCGGGAAATATCAACCCAGAAGGCGCCCATCCCTCGATGTTCGAGCCCGTCCACGGCTCGGCGCCCGACATTGCAGGTCAGGGCAAGGCGGACCCGACCGCAACGATTGCCTCTGTTGCGCTCATGCTTAACCACCTCGGATATGCCGATCAGTCGCGCGCGATCATGGATGCGATTGAAGA
>CAUTOM010000049.1:0-13357 GCA_963540435.1 uncultured Actinomyces sp. | reverse complement strand
AGAACTTCAATCAATAAATGAGTAATCCCTACGCTCCTCAGCCTGCTGAGGGTAGTAATCCCTTCGCTCTTCAGCCTGCTGAGGATAGTACGCCTCAGCCCGCTGAGGATTCTTCTCGAGTATCACTTCCTCCAGGAGCTGGCGAACGCATCGTCATTGAGCCAGAGGAAGAGATCGTCTCGAAGATCGGGACGCTTGTAGACGGTGACTACTACTACGATCTAAACGGCGAGAAGCCGATTCCTCTTGAGGCAGAACGAATAGTGGTTTTGACGGGGGCATGGATCGCCATTATTGTGCCCTGTGCTTTCGCGCTTTTCCTTTTCATGCCTTTTGTGAAGATGATGAGAGAAGGACCCCAGGCGGTGATCAGTCAAGAATATCCAGTTGTCTGGTCGGTGATGCTGGGTGTTGATCTGCTGATCGTTATTTTGCTCGTTGTATTGAGCGTTCTTGTCTTCTGGCCCTGTAAGAATTACATCGACAAAGATGGTTTCCGCGTCACTTTTTGTTTCAGAACAATGCGGTCGCCGTGGCCACGCTCAAGGAGCGGTTTGTACGTGCAGATTAGATCGCGTCGAGGCAGACCCGTCAAGACATCTCAAGCGAAGGTCGTTCGCCCAGACGGTTCCGCTATATCGATTCCCATTGCCTTGATGGATATTGACGCAGACGAGGTTGAAAAGAGCACTGTTATCCAGTGCTCTCGGATCTGGGATTGGGCAGTTGCGAAGGGCTACACCGAAGAGACCGGTGAATATATCCCTCTCAGGCGCCGCGGTAAAGACGACGTTTTTCGCCGTCGCCAAGAAGAACGCTACGGCCTTCGCGCCCATGTGAACGACGACCAGGAAAACCTCCAATAGGTCTTTTCTAGGTATAAAGGTGTGGGCCCGGCAGCTGCCGGGCCCACACCTTTATACCTAGAACTTAGTTCTTCTTCTTAGCCGGGGCTTCGCCCAACTCGAAGGAAACGACACGGATGGCGCCTTCATCTTCGGTAGAGTCTGCCGAGGCCTCGAAGTGAGCTGGGCCCTGAATCTTCGTCGCGGCAGCAAGGTCTTCCAGAACTTCCTCGAGCAAGGGGATCATCTGCTCGGGAGCAGAGACCGTCACCTCAAGGAAGGGTGTCCTGGGGGAGACCTTTGCTTCGGACTTCACGCGGCGCAAGACCACCAGTGCCTCAGAGGCAACGCCCAACAATACGCTGGAAGCATCTTCGATAGCGCCTTCAACGGTTCCGTCCGGAGTGACCTCAAGATCGGAAGTAGTCGGCCATGCAGCCTGGTGGACGCTGCCTTCGCGATACCAGCTCCACACCTCTTCGGTCACGAAGGGCAGGTAGGGAGCAAGCAAACGAACGAAAGTATCGATGGCGATCGCCAGCGCTGCGCGGGCAGAAGCCGAAGCCTGATCACTCCACTTGCCCTCGCGGTTGTAGGCACGTTCCTTCACGAGCTCCAAGTAGTCATCACAGAAGGTCCAGAAGAAGGACTCGGTGACTTCCAGTGCACGCGCGTGCTCGTAGTTTTCCAATGCGGCGGTCGCAGAGGCGACAACCTCACGCAAAGCAGCAAGCATCGAACGATCAAGTGGCTGGACAACGTGCGTGATATCCAGATCCAGATCTGCGTCTCCACCCATCGTGAGAGCGAACTTCGAAGCGTTGAGCACCTTAATGGCCAGGCGGCGGCCAATCTTCATCTGCGATTCATCGAAAGCGGCATCCAGGCCCAGTCGAGCTGAAGCCGCCCAGTAACGCACCGCGTCCGAGCCGAACTTCTCGAGCAGACCCATGGGGGTGACGACATTGCCCTTAGACTTCGACATCTTCTTGTGATCCGAGTCCAAGATCCACCCCGATAGGCCGGCGTGTGCCCAGGGGAGGGCACCGAATTCCAGATCGGCGCGCACGACCGTTGAGAACAGCCAGGTTCGGATGATGTCCTGACCCTGCGGACGTAAGTCCATCGGGTAGGTACGAGAGAACAAGTCCTCATCCTCAAGCCACCCGCAGGCGATCTGCGGGGAGAGGGAAGAGGTCGCCCAGGTATCCATGATGTCGAGCTCGCCCACGAAGCCACCGGCGACTCCGCGCTGATCCTCGGTGTAACCGGGAGCCGTATCCGATGAGGGATCGACAGGAAGCTGATCTTCGCTGGGAGTGATGATCTGGGTGTAATCGACTTCGCCACTGTCATCGACGCGGTACCACAGGGGGAAGGGGACGCCGAAGAAACGCTGACGGGAGACCAGCCAGTCGTTGTTGAGGCCGCGTACCCAGTTTTCGTAGCGCACGCGCATGAAGTCCGGGTGGAACTCCAATTCCTTACCGCGCTCAATGAGTTCCTCGTTCAGGTCCTTGTCTGTTGCAGGATTGACCCACGGTTTGCCACCGTTGCGGATGTACCACTGACGCGAAGTCACGATCTCCAGGGGCTTGTCGCCCTTTTCGAAGAAGTTTGTCTGGCGCATCGTCTTTTGAGGTTCACCGCGCATTTCGCCGCTTGCCTCCAGGCGCGCCACCAAGGCCTCGCGAGCAGAGAAAGTTGTCTTCCCTGCAAGCTCAGCGAAGGCCTCGCGACCCTCATCGGTGGTGATCCACTCGGGGGTTTCGGTCTGCAGGCGACCATCCTTGCGCAAAACGGTGCGCAGCGGAAGGTTGAGGTCGCGCCACCAATCAATATCGGTCGTGTCACCGAAAGTACAGCACATGGCAATACCGGCGCCCTTGTCCATCTCCGCCTCGGGGTGGGGAAGAACAGGGACCTCAACACCGAAAACAGGGGAGGCAACCGTGGTACCGAACAGTGGCTTGTAGCGCTCGTCGTCGGGGTGAGCGATCAAGGCCACGCACGCGGGAAGAAGTTCGGGACGAGTCGTCTCGATGCAGACATCAACACCGTTCTCAACCGGCGCACCTGCTGCAGCGGCCTCGGCAGCGCGCGCGGGGTCGGTGATGTGGAAGGCGAGGCGGTGGTAGAAGCCCGGGTATTCGCGGCTCTCAAGCTCAGCCTGGGCCACAGCGGTCTGGAAGGTCACGTCCCACAGGCCGGGAGCCTCAGCTTGGTAGGCCTCGCCGCGCTCGAGATTACGCAGGAACGCCGCCTGGGCAACCTTGCGGGCGCGAGTACCGATGGTCTGGTAGTTCTGAGTCCAGTCAACCGACAGGCCCAAGTGACGCCACAGGTCCTCGAAGTGCTTCTCGTCTTCGACGGTCAAGCGCTCGCACAGCTCCACGAAATTCCGACGCGAGATCGGCACCTGATCGCGAGCCTTGATGGACTTGCCTTCGCCGCCAACGTGCGGGGGCTCAAAATTCGGATCATAGGGGAGGGTCGCATCGACGCGAACCCCAAAGTAGTTTTGCACGCGGCGCTCGGTGGGCAGACCATTGTCGTCCCAGCCCATGGGGTAGAAGACTGACTTCCCCAACATTCGCTGGAAACGCGCGACGACATCGGTGTGCGTGTATGAGAACACGTGGCCGACGTGAAGTGAACCCGAAACCGTGGGAGGGGGAGTGTCGATCGAGTAAACCTCTTGGCGGGGGCGGCTTCGATCAAAACGATAGGTTCCCTGATCTTCCCAACGCTGGTTCCACTGGGCTTCGAGGCCTTCAGTGGCGACCTTGTCCGGCACCTGGGGTGCGGGCAGCGAGGTGGGTTCGGCCTGGCGCTGAGCGCTCATACGTATTCTCCATCCGAGTCGTGGACTTATTACCGTCCAAGCCTACTTTTCTCGGGCATATCGGTCTAGTGCGCACACCGATGGCGCCTGACTCCTCATGTCCGTAACATCTGCTCTCTTCGTGATCTGCATATGCGCCACTACCCATGCTGAGTAGTCTTGAAGGAGCACAAATTACTCACATGACAAGGAGATTCGATGAATACGCTCGCGCACCACGACATCGGTGAGGAAACTATCGATCTCCTCCAGCGCCTCATCGCACTCGGTTCCGTTAATGACCTCACCCCCGATTCTGGAAATGAAGAGGCTGCTGCACACCTGTTTGAAACCTTTTTCGATGGGCTACCCGTCGAACTCGAACGTATCGAGCCTCACCCAGGACGTACTACTTTGGTTGTCACCTTGCGCGGCAGTGATCCTTCAGCGCAGCCCCTGACTTTCCTTGGGCACACCGACGTTGTTCCAGTCGATGAAAAGCATTGGACGCACCCACCTTTTGAAGGGGAAATCAGCGGTGGCCAAATTTGGGGGCGAGGAAGCGTCGATATGCTTCACTTGACCGCGGCCATGGCTGTCGTTACTCGGCGCATTGCCGAAGAAGTTTCCCGAGGCGGAGCTCGCCCCGCGGGAACCCTGACCTTCGTCGCCGCTGCGGATGAAGAAGCACGAGGCGGACTTGGGGTTCCGTGGATTGGTGAACATCGCTCGGATGCTTTCCCTTGGGGTGCCCAACTCTCTGAGATGGGAGGCGCCCATATTCGCGGAGCTCGCGGCGGAGACAGTGTTGTTGTCATTGTCGGTGAGAAAGGGGCTGCTCAGCGTCGCCTTCATGTGCGCGGGGATGCCGGTCATGGATCGATTCCTTTGGGCCGTGTCAGTGCCGTTGAAATGCTCGCTCGAGTTTCGCGAGCTCTGTCTCAAGCGCAGTGGCCACAGGCCAGTGACGAGATTTGGGCTGGATTTGTCCGCGCGTTTGAATTTAATTCAGAACTTGAAGAATCTTTGATTAGCGGTACATATAGCGGGGACTATAGCGAATTCGGTGACCTTGCGGCGTATGCCCACGCAGTCTCGCATATGACTGTTGCCCAAACAGTTGTCCGCGCCGGCGGTCCTATTAACGTTCTCCCTTCATCCGGAGAACTCGAACTGGATATCCGTACCCTTCCCGGGCAAAGCGATGATGATGTCGATCGTGCGATTACCGAGGCTTTGGGAGAGCTTGCTGGCCACGTGACCATCGAGCGCTTGTTGAGCGAGCGGGCCACGGCCTCGTCAATCGACACAAAACTGTACCGGGCAATCGAGGAGACTTTGACGCAGATGAACCCCGGGGCGAAGGTTGTTCCAATTCTCTTCCCGGGTGGATCTGACCTTCGAGTTGGACGCCACAAAGGGGGAGTGGGTTACGGTTTTGGCTCCTGTTCTTCTGGAGCAACTCTGGGGCAGGTCTACTCCCAGCTTCACGCTCACGATGAACACATCGCCGTGGAAGATGTTGTTTCAACAGTGTGCGCTCTTGATCACCTTACTCGGGTCTTCATTTACCCCGAAAAGGCCTGAATCCAAGCGTTGACTACGCGTTCGTCTGCTGTGCGTTCCTCAACAGCGAGCGTTACAAACGCCCACCAAGTGGCACGAGTCGCGAACCTAGGGCTTTGGGCCATATCTTTATTTATGGCGCGAGTTTCCGTGCTTTATCCAAAGACCAGTAGACGTCACTATGAACTAATTGAAGGAGATCAGGATGCCAGCTTCACGCATCACCACAAAAGCAGCCGCACTAGCTACAGCAGCTGCCCTCATGTGCGCTTCGCTGGCCGCCTGTGCACCGAAAAACGCCGGATCGGCACAATCGGGAGCAAAGAGCGATACGGTGACGGTTGGTCTTCCCGGTTCTCTGTCAACCTTGGACACCGCTCACGAGACTGGCATTATCAACTACTACGTTGCCCAGGTGACCTCCGAAGGTCTCCTTGCTGTCGATAAGGACGGCAAGTTGGTTCCCGCAATCGCGACGGACTACCGCACCGATGACGCGAAGACCTGGGTTTTCCAGATCCGTAAGGACGCAAAGTTCCAGGATGGCAACCCCGTGACCATTCAGGACATCCTCTTCTCGATTGATATTGCGAAGGATCCCGATAAGTCCCCTTCATCGGCGGTTTACTGGGCCAAGGGCGTTGAAGCAACTCAGACCGGCGAGTGGGAAATTACCATTACCCTTCCTTCTCCGGCCGTGAATTTCGGGTGGACCGTGACGGCAAACGGTGGCCTGTGGATCACCGAAAAGTCGTTCTATGAAGCCGCGCAGTCCTATGGTTCCTCCAAGGACCTCATCATGGGTACCGGCCCCTACAAGGCGACATCTTTCCAGCCCGACTCGAAGGCAGTTTTTGAGAAAAGCGGCACATGGTGGGGCGGCGATACTCCCGCACAGAAGATCGAGTTCGATTTCTTCTCAGATGAGAATGCTCGACTGTTGGCTCAGCGTAGCGGCCAGATCGATATCGCAACGCAGCTTCCCACCGATCAAGTTTCTCAGTTTGAATCTATCGATGGGGTCAAGGTTCTCACCGAATCTGACCGTTCCTATGTGGGCCTGACCTTTGATCAAGGCGTGGCACCTTTCGACGACATTCATGTTCGTAAGGCAGTTGCCCATGCTGTTGACCGTAAGGCAATCGTTGATTCCATCCTTAAGGGACGTGGAGAGGTTGCGACCGCAATCACACCCAATGACCAGCTGGGTAGCGAGATTGGCATCGATAAGGCGCGCGAACTTCAGGCACAGCTTCCCATCGATTCCTTCAGCTTGGATCAGGCACGTGCAGAGCTTGCACAGTCTAAGGTTCCCAATGGTTTTGATACGGAACTGACCTACCCCGCATCGATCCCCGAGATGGGCTCTGCGGCGCTGGCAATCGCTGATAACCTCAAACAGATCGGCATTAACCTCACGGTAACTTCTAAGCCCATTGAAGAATGGATCTCTAAGGTGGGAACTGGCGAGTACGGTCTCTACTACATGAGCTACACCTCAACCACCGGTGACCCCGGAGAGGTTGCAGGCTGGCTGCTTGGACCCGATAACCCCGCACGTTACGAAAATGAACAGGTTCAGAGCCTCATTGCCTCGTCCACGGCAGAGACTGATCCGATGAAGCGTGTTGAGCAAATCGTTGCGGCACAGAAGATCGCTCAGGAGAATACGATCTACTCGCCGATTTGGTGGGGCAAAACCTCGACCGCATTCTCGAAGACCGTTACACCGAATAACTACACGTCTTTCTTCTTCATGACCCCCTGGGCCGCGTCCCTGAACGTCACGAAGTGATGGCACGTTTCTTCGCACGACGCCTCGCGGGGTTCGCGGCGGTGTTGCTGGCCTTATCCTTCATCATCTTCTCTTTGCTGGACTTAGTTCCCGGAGACCCGGTGAAGATTCTGGTTGGCACTCGCCGCCTCACCCCCGAGGTGCGTGCTGCTATTACCGCCCAATACGGGCTGGATGAGCCGCTACTTTTGCGTTATTGGCATTGGCTGCTTCGAGCGCTCAGGGGAGATTTTGGTACCTCCGTGCGCTCCGCGACTCCCGTTACTGACGTCCTCGCTGCACGCGTCGGATTAACCACGATGCTGACTCTGATGGCATTTGTTTTGGCCATCTGCGTTGGGGTTCCACTGGGAATTTGGGCTGCTCGACGTGCCGGGAGCTGGGTGGATCGCTCCATCATCGGCTGGAGCGTAGTTGGTATTTCTGCACCGGGATTCGCCTTGGGTCTTGTGCTGCTCTATGTATTCGGACTCATGCTGGGATGGTTCCCGATTTTCGGCGCAGGTGAGGATTTTGTGGATTCTCTGTGGCATCTGGCGCTTCCAGCAATTGCACTTGCAACCGGCATCGGCGCGATGATCATTCGAATTACTCGTGCTGCAGTTGTGGCAGAACTCAGTCAGGATTATGTGACTTTCGCGCGCTCGAGGGGTCTTCCTTCGCGGCGTATCACTCGCATGTACCTGCGTGCGGCTTCCTTGCCGATCATCACCTCAGCTGGTCTGATCTTGGGGACTCTATTTGGTTCAACGGTCTTGGTTGAAGAGGCTTTCTCTCTTCCAGGCTTGGGTCAGCTTTTGGCCGATTCGATCACGTATAAGGACGTGCCTGTTGTCCAAGCAATTGCGCTCTTGGTAGCAGTGATCATCATCGCAGTCACATTTATAGTCGACCTTGCAGCTTTCATTGTTGACCCGCGTCAAAAGCTTGAAGAGGGAGGTGTCGCATGAGCGATCGCGTACCGTCTCAGGGTGCCGAGGCCAACGCCGAAGTTCCCGTTGGTCGTTTCCGTTCCTCAGTACGAGGCCTCGCCCGCGCAATGCGATCAGTCCCGGGCTCCGTCGTTCTTTCCTTCATTATTTTGATCGCAGTCGCAGTGTGCGTCTTTTTCTCCCCGCTGATCGTTCCCAATGCTCTTGGGCAAGACGTTTCATTAGGGGTGAGCCCCGCGGGCACTCCCGGTCATATTTTTGGAACCGATAAAGTTGGACGCGACATTCTCGCATTGACAGTTGCGGGCGCGCGTTCCGCTGTCATCGGTCCACTGGTGATCGCTGGCGGTTCGATGATCCTGGGACTGATTTTTGGAATGACTGCCGGCTGGTGGGGAGGCTGGTGGGATGCCCTAGTATCTCGTTCTTGCGAAATCCTGCTTTCGATGCCGGTTACTTTGCTGGCAATCGTCGTTGCTGGAGTGATTGGTGGTTCCTATTGGGTGACGGTCGGCGTACTGATCATTTTGTTCGCGCCTTCCGACATCCGGATGATTCGCGCCGCCACTCTTCAGCAAAAACCACAGCCCTATATCGAATCTGCACAGGTTCTGGGCTTGTCTTCGCCTCGCATCCTTGGAGTTCATATTCTTCCGAATATCACTCCTATCGTGTGGGCAAATCTCTTTGTCAACGTTGCATTTGCGCTTGTGTCACTCTCTGGACTGTCCTACCTAGGATTTGGCGTCGGCGCGCAAGACGCGGACTGGGGACGTCAGCTTGCTGATGGACGTTTCATCCTTGCTCAAAATCCAGCCGCCTGCGTGATCCCTGGTCTTGCCATCATCATCACGGCAACCGCAATCAACATCGCAGGTGATTGGTGGAGTGAAAGGCAGGAGGTGCGCTCGTGAGTGAGAATCAGGGCCTTATTGCCTCGCATATTAGCGTCACGCGAGATGACGGGCACGTCCTTGTCGATGATGTTTCGATTCACGCGGAAGCCGGACGCACCCTAGTTATTGTGGGTGAGTCAGGTGCCGGAAAGTCGATGCTTGCACGCACCATCTGTGCGCTCACTCCTCATACTTTGAGTGCCCAGGGGCAAGTAACCTTGGGTGGACGCGAGTTCGATATCGTCCGCCAGGCGCGTGCCTTTAAAGCACTTCGGGGCAAAGGGATTGTCTGGCTTCCTCAGGATCCTTTCACCTCGCTGTCTCCTACCCAGCGTTGCAGCACACAGATTATCGCCGACACGCGGTTGCCGAAGCGTACGCGGGATGAACGTGTTCGTGAGCGTCTTCGCGAAGTTGGACTTCCTGAACGCGTTGCTCAGGCTTACCCTCAAGAACTTTCGGGAGGCATGCGCCAACGTGTAGCTATCGCTGCAGCCCTGGACTCTTCACCCGGAGTCTTCATTGCCGATGAACCAACAACCGCTTTGGATGTGACGACTCAAAAAGAAATCCTTGACCTTTTGAGCGATCTTCGTTCGAGCCGGGGGATGGCGCTGGTCCTCATTACCCATGATTTGGCTCTTGCCCGCGAGTACGGTGACGAAGTAGTTGTGATGCGCCATGGGCGCGTCGTCGAATCGGGCACCGTTGAGAAAGTTTTCTCTCACCCAGAAACTCCATATACACGTGAGCTCGCTGCTGCCGAGCCTCGACTTGATGGTCCCAATCCTCGCCCTGAGAGTCCTGCTTCTACCGCGCGCACTGAGCTTCCTCTTCTTGTTGAGGCTCGTGAGCTGGTCAAGGTTTTTCGCGGCCACGGGCGCGGAGGAAGGCACGTGGCGGTCGATGGCGTTTCCGTTGCGATAAAGCCACAAGAATCAGTGGGCATTGTCGGCGAATCGGGTTCAGGAAAGACAACGCTCGCACGCCTGATCATTGGATTGGAAAAGGCTGATTCGGGCAGCGTGAGTATTAACGGCGTTGAGCGAGGGCCTCGTCGCACGCACGCCGGGGGACCGCCGCCGATTGGTATCGTATTCCAAAATCCCTACTCCGCCCTTAATCCTGCTCGAAGCGTTGGTGCGACCCTTGCCGAGGCCTTGCGCGTGGGGGGCCGCGAGGCCAGTGAGGTAGCGCAGCTTCTTCAATCCGTTGATCTTCCTGCTTCCTATGCGGATCGCTACCCTGCGCGTTTGTCGGGCGGCGAGCGTCAACGCGTGGCGATTGCGCGCGCCTTAGCAACGCGTCCGCAGCTTTTGATCTGCGACGAGGCCGTTTCCGCCCTTGATGTTTCGGTGCAGGCATCAGTTCTGGAACTTTTGCTTCGCCTGCAACGCACAGAAGGTTTCGCCTTGCTCTTCATTACGCATGATCTTGCAGTTGCACGCCAGATGTGCGACCGCTTGATTGTCATGAAAGATGGCGTGATCGTCGAAGAAGGACCTACGGAAGATATTCTTCACTCTCCTGGTCAGGACTACA
Organism: uncultured Actinomyces sp.; assembly: GCA_963540435.1. GTDB lineage: Bacteria > Actinomycetota > Actinomycetes > Actinomycetales > Actinomycetaceae > Pauljensenia. Next base: position 2,957 of record CAUTOM010000049.1, on the reverse strand, counting down.
CTCGCGCGCTTCTTGCTGCTGTTCCCGGACAAGAGGGCCACGATGACTAAAGATATTTCGCGGATTTCGATTCAACCGAGTGACAATGGCTACGAGCGTCTGATTGCTTTAGGTGTCCCGCACGAGCGCGCAATAGACTGGGCACGCCTTGGGCCTAAAATGCATGCGACCTTGTGGATCAATGGCCCTGTGGGAGTGTGGGAAGTCCACCGTGAGCTGTCAGCTCACTTGCGCATCGCGGGATGGACGCCTCTGTGCAGCGGCAAAGAAGCAGACGAAGACGAACAGTTTGTCCGACTGCGTGAGATCGTGGCAGAGCTTAGCGATGATATGCATTCACGGGGCTTTCCCCTCCTTAAAGCCGATTCATGGGCTGATGAAGGGGTTTTTATTGATGTCCTCCGCTCGATTGGTTTTGAGCAGGTAACAATCAACGGGAACCCTCATCCCATTGAAAATGATCGAGACTACTCCCATAGCGGTTGGCTTTTATGGAATCCCGATTACAAGCCAGAAGCGACGAATTTAGTGATCCCCGCGTACGAGCACCAAAAGACTGAATTCACCTGCGGTCCCGCAAGCGCGCTGATGACGCTCGGTGAGATTGACGGTGACCCGCACACTGACTTTGTCAATGAGCTGAATCTTTGGCGTCAAGCAACCTACTCAGGGGGAGTGGGGCACTTCGGCTTGGCCTCGGCGCTAGCGGATCATGGCGCACAGGTAGAGGTTCTTGTTTCGACCAACGAACCCATCGTGGGAATTTCTAAAACCACGATGCTGGGTAAGCGGGCGCGGGTCGCTCTTCACCACGAGCATATGGCGCGCGCACGCGAATTGGGAGTCACTTCCCAGGTAAGGGAACTGTCGGTAGAAGACATCACCTCAGCTTTGGATGCAGGCAAGCACGTTATTGCTTTGGTTGACCTCGCTCCGCTCAATGGGGAAGATACCCCGCACTGGCTTCTCATTTGGGGACGTGTTGGAGACTTCCTTTTGATGCACGATCCCTGGTACGACGAAGAGTTCGGAGAGACCTGGGTGGAAACCTATGTCCAGCCGCTGCGCACACACGACCTATGGGAGGCCGCACAGTGGGCTGATGACACCCATCAGCGCGCTCTCCTTAGCGTCCGTACTTCTCGCTGAAGTTCTTTTCGAAGGTTTCCAGCGATACGCCTCGTGTTTCGGGAACGATGAACACGTAGAAGCACAAGGAAACAACGTTGATAAGGCCAAACACGGTGTAGGTCCACGTTGCTCCCAAGTGCGTAATCATGACCGGGAATACCCAGGTGACGACGGCGTTCATCAGCCAACCGCAGCCGACGGCGAAACCCTGTGCCACGCCTCGGATCTTGGAAGGAAAGATCTCCGAAACCAAAACCCAATTGACGGTTCCGGACTGCTTGGCGAAGACGAAGAGCGACACCAAAATCACGACGAGCCAGGGCAGATATGTCGGGATCGATTGCGAGATCGTTCCATCAGTTTGAACGTAGGGAGAGATCCCGAAGCCAAAGACAATCGCCAAAGCAAAAAGAGAAAGCGTGACGCCAGTTTCTTGGTAGATACCGACATGGCGGCGCGCAAGACGCGACACCAGATAGAGGCCAAAACCGGCTCCTAGGCACGCCACAGCACCTGTAATGACGTTCAGAGTGATGGAATCTGCTGCGGAGAAACCTGCTGCGGCAAGGATTTTGGGCAGGTAGTACATCGCGGTGTTGATACCGGTGAGCTGGTCGAAGCACGCAAGGCCGATGCCGATGAGAAGTAAACGCCGAGTCCATTTGACCGAAACCGTACGACGCAACGACCAGTGTCCTTGAGCGTGCTGATCATGCTGAAGCGCCGCGATCTGTTCGATTTCTTCACGCAGATTGTCGCGCTTGGGATCGCGGATACGCTTGAGTGCGCCGATGGCCTCGTAGTAGCGGTCCTTGGAAGCGTACCAGCGCCCAGACTCAGGCATGAGGCGCATTCCCAGCCACAGGCAGACGGCCGGGATCGTTGCAAGTACAAGCATCCAACGCCATGCCAAGCCATCGCCGCTGGTTACGACTGCACTTGACACGTGCTGGACTTGATCCCAGGGATACCATTGGCCGCCGGTCAAAGTGCCTGAAGGGTCCTCGGAAACAAAGACCTGAGGTCCACCGTGAGCGCTAGATAGGATCGCGTTCATCGAGTAGGCGAGGAGCTGGCCAAAGACGATCATGAACTGGTCAAGCGCAACCAAGGAACCCCGAACGCGCGTTGGGGCAGACTCTGCGAGGTACACGGGAACGGTTGCCGAGGCGCCACCGACGGCAAGCCCCAAGATGAAACGGAAAATGTACAGAATTGCGACATTTGGGGCAAAGGTGCACCCCAGCGTTCCGAGAATGAAGATTCCCGCCAAAAGGAGGATATTGTGGCGGCGCCCGTAGCGATCGGATAGGCGGCCGCCGACGATCGCTCCTAGCGCGGCACCGAGGGCCAGAAAGGCTCCGACCAGACCTTCTTCGAATTCATTGATGGCAAGGCCTCCGGCGCTGCGAGGCATATACATATAGGGCAGTGCGCCGGCGATGACTCCCGTGTCATATCCGAAGAGCAGGGAACCGAAGGTAGCGACTCCTGCAAGGAAGGCGATGGAGCGCTTTGGTCCTGAAGCTGGAGTGTCTCGAGTCAGATCGTCGAGGTCCTTTTTGCTCAGCGCAGGAGGCGTTGAAGAATGAGTCATGGTCTCTATTGTGGCACCCCCTCTTCATTGCGCGTGCACATATTCGGTGAATTGCCCATGTGTTCTGGGGGAATGAACAGATGCTCGCTGTGGTTCCGCGCATAGGTCGAGGCCGGAGCCGGCACGCGACGCGCACCCAGCCCCGGCCTCGGGAATAGGGATTGTGAACTGTTTAGAGGACCATTGCAGCAATCCATCCGCCAATCAAGAGCGGAACGTTGTAGTGCAA
>CAUTOM010000048.1:0-14304 GCA_963540435.1 uncultured Actinomyces sp. | reverse complement strand
GATTCCTTGTACGCCATCAATCGGCGAACGTCCGCGGCCTCATCCGGTTCCATCAAGGACAGAAGGGATTGAGCCGTTTCAACGGGGAGCTCGGCGACAAGGTCGGCTGCGTCGTCAGGCTGCATGACGTCCAAAACGTCAGCGGCTCGACTTGCTTCCAACTGGGACAGGATCGACACTCGGTCGTCATCGCCCAGTTCCTCAAGGACGTCGGCTAGACGTGAGTCCGGGAGTTCGGCGGCGACTGCCAGCTGACGATCAGCGGGAAGATCATGGATGAAGTCCGCAAGGTCCGCGGGCTTCATGTCTTCGGTCTGCTGAATAAGTGCTGTTGCGGCCTGGTTTGAGTCAGTCTTGAGGAGCGAAGAAACTTCATCCACTCCAACAGTCATGGTCGTTCCGCCGCGCTTGAAGCCCAAGGTGGTCGTGCGGATACGCTGGACGTGGAGGGTGGAGATAATCCAGTCACGAGGCCGGCGCTGCTGCATTGCAACATCAAGGATCTTGACAGTGCCGCTTCCGTCATTCATGGTCACTTCGCGGTCAAAGAGTTCTGTGATCACCAAGGTTTCGACGGGGCGCTGAGTGAATGAGCGAATATTGAGCAAGCCTGTAGTGATCACTGAGCCTGCTTCGATTGCAGTGACTCGCGTAAAGGGGAGGAATACGCGCTTTCGAGGGCCAACCTCGACAACGAATCCAATAACATTGGCCGTTGAGTTCAATCGGAAAGTCACCACGACGTCATGGATGACTCCCACTTTTTCGCCCAGGGGGTCAAAGACGCTCGTTCCGGCGAGTTTGCCGATAAAGATACGACGTCCTGCTGTTCCGACGTTTAATGGTGCACTGCTCACTTGGTCAGTTTATCCCCACAGCGAACTTCTTACCCGCCCATCCATCTTGAGTTCTCGCTACGATGGCAGAACAAGGAAAGGGAAAACATGAGCGTACCTGTCAATGGAGTTGTGCCCAGAAACGGTGGCGGACGGCTACCCGATGGAACGGAGGTTGCCTCCTACGGCTCCTATGAAGAAGCCCTTGCTGCGCTTGAGGTTCTGGCCAGCAACGATTTCGAAGTCGAACAGGTCAGCGTCGTTGGAACCGACTTGTATTCGGTCGAACGAATCATGGGACGGGTTACCTGGGCGCGTGCAGTCTCCTCTGCAGTGATGAATGGTGCGCTCTGGGGCGCGATGATCGGCATTGTGCTTTCAATCAACCAGGGAAACACTATGGTGTGGGTGGGGGCGTGCATGCTTGCCGGTGCCTTCATGACCGCGTGCCTGAGCACATCCCTTTTCTTCATGCGTAGGCGCCGACGCGATTTTTACTCTCAATCCCAAGTGGTTGCTGGGCGTTACGCAGTCATTATCTCTAAGGCTGCGGGTTCGGATCGCATTCGTGAGGCCTTCGAGCTACTGCAAAAGACTCAGGGCAATCAGATGCGTCCGCGTCGGGCGCGCGCGACCCGCGAGACCAGCGGCCCCACGGAGTATGGATCGCGCCCAGATGAACAGCCGCGATTTGGAGTACGTCTTTCTCAGACAGCAGATGCTCCGCAGGAGCAGGCACAGTCCACGGCCGCGTCAGACCAGGGGAAAACAGAGGGTGCTCCCTCAGATTCCTCTGAAGAAGCACCCCGGCCGGATTCTCAGGACTGAAAGCTAGGCGCGTTGCTGTGCCTGGCGAATCCACTCCTCGACATCGGCAATCTTTCGAGGAATATCCTCTGACATTCGGGTGACGCTTCCATCGGCGTTAACCAGAACATCGTCCTCAATGCGCACGCCGATTCCACGGAATTCTTCGGGAATGGCCATGTCGTCGGCACGGAAGTACAGGCCGGGTTCAATTGTGAAGCACATTCCGGGCTGCAAGAGCGCATCCTGGTACATTTCGCGGCGCGCCTGAGCGCAGTCGTGAACGTCCAATCCCAGGTGGTGGCTGGTGCCGTGGGGCATCCAGCGACGGTGCTGCTGGCCTTCGGGAGAGAGTGATTCTTCGGCGCTTACAGGCAGAAGTCCCCACTCCTCAAGACGTGCGGCAATGACCTTCATTGCGGCATCGTGAACATCGCGGAAGCGCGTTCCCGGCTGGTTCGCGCGCGCGAGTGCGGCCTCGCAGGCATCCAGAACCGCCTGATAGACCTTCGCCTGAGTGGGCGAGAAGGTTCCATTGACGGGGAGTGTGCGGGTGATATCTGCGGTGTAAAGAGAATCGACCTCGACGCCAGCATCGACCAGAATCAAGTCGCCTTCGTTCACCGGGCCGTCGTTATCGATCCAGTGGAGTGTATTTGCATGGTTTCCCGAGGCCGCAATGGTGTCGTAGCCCAAGCCGTTTCCTTCTTCGCGTGCGACCGCTCCGAAAGCGCCTTCGATCACGCGCTCGCCACGATGGTGTCCCACGGCGCGGGGGAGGGCCCGCAAGATGTCCTCAAAACCGGCCTTCGTAATCTCGATTGCGCGACGAAGCTCAGAGATTTCAAACTCGTCCTTGCACAGGCGAATCTCGGAGAGGCGCTCCTCAAGCGCATCATCGCTTTCAGCTGCATCTCCACCGAAGGGGAGGCCTGCCTGGAGGCGCACTTCGTTGACCATCGCCTCGACGGCCTCGTCGACGTTACGGACCACTCGAAGCCGAACGCTTCCAGCATCCTTAGCCAGCGCATCACGCAGAGTGTCAATGTGCTCGCAGCGCAGCCCGGTTTCTGTTGCGACTTCCTCAAGCGAGGGGCGTGCGCCCACCCAGAACTCGCCGTAGCGCGAATCAGAGTAGAACTCCTGCGAGGAACGCGAGGTGCGGGGTTTGAAGAAGAGCACTGCTTCGTGTCCACCGGAGGGGAGGGGCTCCAAGACGATCACGGAATCGGGTTCGCGTTCTTGGCCCAGACCCGAGAGGTGAGCGAAAGCGGAGTACGCGCGGAAACGATAGGTGCAGTCGTTCGAACGGACCTTGTAGGTGCCCGCGGGGATGACGAGGCGTTCGCCGGGGAAAGGCTCTCCCGCTGCTACGGCGCGCGCGGGAAGATAATCGGCGACGGGTGCTCGCGTGATCCCTGCATCGGGGCGGGGTCCCCAGTTTGAGCCCATGAACTCGCGGAATGCATCCGATGAAGGACGGCGTGAACGGTTGTTCACGCGCTCGGCCAGGGTGTCGGCCGATTCTTGGGTGGAAGTGGTATCACTCGTATTCATGGTGCCATGGTCTCACTTTCACAGCGGGACGTGCTAGGCGGACCGTATCCTAAAAGCATGAGTAGGATTGATCTTCACACGCATAGTGCGTATTCGGATGGCACCGATTCCCCGGAGGAACTGATGCACAATGCCCGCGAGGCGGGCTTGGACGTTGTCGGTCTGACCGATCACGATACCTATGCGGGGTGGGACGAGGCCGCCGCTTGCGTTGAACGAACTGGGGTGTCCTTAGTGCGTGGGGTGGAGTTGTCCTGCGCGCGCGAGGGAATCACTGTGCACCTCTTGGGTTACCTCCCTGATCCTACGAACGAGGCCTTGCTTGCCATCCAGCGCCGTGCCACTGAGTCGCGCCTGACGCGCGCGCAAAGAATGGTCGAGAGAATTTCGAAAGACTACCCGATCACCTGGGAACAGGTTCAGGCTTTGGCGCCGGATGGGGGGCCGGTTGGGCGTCCACACATTGCTGATGCCCTTGTTCAGATTGGTGCCTTCCCCGATCGCAGTGCGGTTTTTGTTAAGGCCTTGCATCCCTCAAGCCCATATTTCGTCATGCATTGGGCTCCCGATCCGGTTGATGCAGTTGAACTGGTGCGTGCTGCTGGAGGCGTTCCGGTTTTGGCTCATCCTCGCGCTCGGGCGCGCCAGCGACTCTTACCTGAAGAAGTCATCGACATGATGAAAGACGCTGGCCTATTCGGTATCGAACGTGATCACCGAGATCACGACGATGAGGACCGTGTAGATGTCGATAGAATTGCCCGTCGTTTGAAGCTGGAAGTCTTTGGCTCATCTGACTACCATGGGCGAGGCAAACCGAATCGGCTTGGAGAAAACCTTACGGATCAGTCGGTTCTGAACAAACTCGAAGAGGAAGCGTTTTTAGAGGTCTTGCGCCCATGAATATTGGCTCTGTTGTGGACGTTACGGTACTGCTGACGACTTTTGCGACCCTGATTGTCATTTTGGATCCGATGGGCTTGATGCCTGTCTTCTTGGGGCTGACCTCCAAGCTGTCACGCACTGCTCAGCGTAAAGCGGCTTTCCAAGCCTCGCTGGTGTCTTTCGGAGTCATCCTTGCTTTCGCGTTCCTTGGGCAGCAGATTTTGCGCGCACTCCATATTTCAATGGAATCTTTGAAACTTTCCGGTGGCGTGCTGTTGTTCTTGGTTGCAATGGAATTGTTGACCTCCAGTGACATGGAGCAGCCGGATACCGGTGATGACGCAGTGAACGTGGCTCTTGTTCCCCTGGGTATTCCTCTGCTTGCCGGACCCGGCGCGATCGTCGCCGTCATGGTGTCCATGGCCCAAGCGCATACGACGGGATCCATTGTTGCGGTGGTTCTGGCGGTGGTTGCAACCCACGTGGTGATTTGGCTGTCGATGCGTTTCGCTTTGGAGCTCTCGCGCTTCCTGGGAACGGGCGGCATTATGTTGCTCACGAAGATTTCTGGTGTGCTTCTTGCCGCTATTGCAACCGAACTGGTCATGGGTGGAGTTTTCGACTTCATTAAGAATGCTGGGATTGTCAAGTAGGGTCGGTTGACGCTCACCAGAGGACTTTAATCTCGCAACCACGCGGAAGCCTGCAGTAGGCTTGACTCAGTGCTACCGGTAGTACTGAGTCAATCGCAAGGAGAGATTTTATGAGCCGGTCCCTAGAGGAACAGCTAAAGTCGCAGGTTCGAGCGGTCTCTGGACGTCCTGAACGCGTCTCAACCGAGATGGAAGCGTGGCAGGGGCTATCTGCAGCGATCATCGATCGCATCGCTGATCGCTGGCATGCAACAGAGCGCACCTACGCAGTGGGGCGCATGGAACACTACTTTTCAGCAGAATTCCTGATGGGCCGGGCGTTGCTCAATAACCTCTCCAACCTTGGAATGGTTGACGAGGCCCGCGAGGCCTTGGCTGCACTGGGCAAGGATCTGTCCGTGGTTCTGGAAGAAGAACCCGATGCAGCACTGGGTAACGGTGGCCTTGGGCGTCTGGCCGCTTGCTTCTTGGATTCGTGCGCGACCTTGGATCTGCCGGTTGCTGGCTACGGTATTTTGTATCGTTACGGTCTGTTCAAGCAGCTTTTCGATAATGGTTTCCAGACTGAGCACCCTGACCCTTGGATGGAAGAGGGCTACCCCTTCGTCATTCGCCGCGAGGAAGAACAGCGCATTGTTCGCTACGCGGATCTGACTGTCCGCGCCGTTCCTTATGACATGCCGATTACCGGCTACGGCACGAAGAATGTCAATACGCTGCGCCTGTGGAAGGCCGAACCCATGGAGGAGTTCGACTACGACGCATTCAATTCGCAGCGCTTTACCGATGCGATCGTTGATCGCGAACGCACCATGGATATTTCCCGCGTGCTGTACCCCAACGATACGACCTTCGAAGGTAAAGTCCTGCGCGTGCGCCAGCAGTACTTCTTCTGCTCGGCCTCTCTGCAGGCAATCGTTGATAACTACGTTGCTGAACACGGCGATGACCTGCGCGGCTTTGCGCAGTTCAATGCCGTTCAGCTCAACGATACGCACCCGGTTCTGGCCATCCCTGAACTCATGCGCATCCTGATGGACGAGCACGGCCTCGGATGGGAAGAAGCATGGGAAGTTGTCTCCCATACTTTCGCGTACACGAACCACACGGTCTTGGCTGAGGCTCTGGAGACCTGGGACATCCACATCTTCGATCGTCTCTTCCCCCGTATTTCTGAAATCGTTCGCGAGATCGATCGTCGTTTCCGCCTGGACATGTCCGAGCGCGGCGTTGATAGCGCAACCATCGACTACATGGCTCCCGTCTCGGGCAACACTGTCCGTATGGCGTGGATTGCCTGCTACGCCTCGTACTCGATCAACGGCGTTGCCGCGCTGCACACTGAAATCATCAAGCGTGAGACCCTTAAAGAGTGGTATGCGATTTGGCCTGAACGTTTCAATAACAAGACCAATGGTGTAACTCCGCGTCGTTGGCTCAAGCAGTGCAACCCGCGCTTGGCGACGCTTCTGGATGAAGTGACCGGCTCGGATCGCTGGGTGACCAATCTTGAAGAGCTTGCGAAGTTCACTGATGCTGGAAATTCTGATCTGTATGCGCGTTTGTCTCAGATCAAGCATGCGAACAAGGTTGATTTTGCCGCGTGGGTGAAGGCTCGCGAGGGTGTCGAGATTGATCCCGATGCGATCTTCGATGTTCAGATCAAGCGTTTGCACGAGTACAAGCGTCAGCTGCTCAATGCCTTCTACGTGCTGGATTTGTACTTCCGTATCAAGGACAATCCTGCTCTGGATGTTCCTAAGCGCGTGTTCATTTTCGGTGCGAAGGCTGCCCCCGGCTACATTCGTGCGAAGGCTATTATCAAGCTGATTAACACCATTGCTGACCTGGTCAATAACGATCCGGATATCAATGGTCGCATCAAGGTCGTTTTCGTTCACAACTACAATGTCTCGCCCGCCGAGCACATCATTCCTGCCGCGGATGTTTCCGAGCAGATTTCGATGGCCGGTAAGGAAGCTTCGGGCACGTCCAACATGAAGTTCATGATGAACGGTGCGCTGACCTTGGGAACCTTGGATGGTGCGAATGTTGAAATTCTCGAGGCCGTGGGGGAGGACAATGCGTACATTTTCGGTGCAACCGATGATGAGCTTCCCGAGCTTCGTCGCCACTACGATCCTCGCTGGCACTACGAGAATGTGCCTGGTTTGAAGCGCGTGATCGATGCTTTGACCGATGGAACGTTGAATGACTCCAACTCTGGTTGGTTCCATGATCTGCGTTGGTCGCTTCTGGAATCGGGATACGAGCCAGCTGACGTCTACTACGTCTTGGGTGACTTCGCTTCCTACCGCGAGACGAAGGATCGTATGGCGCAGGATTACCGTGACCAAGAGGCTTGGGCACGTAAGGCCTGGATCAATATCACGCGTTCCGGTCGTTTCTCCTCTGACCGAACCATCAGTGACTATGCTCGCGAGGTTTGGCACATCAGCGCTGAGCCGATTGCGTGAGTGCGTAATAGGCGGCCTGTTTAAGGCTGGCTGCATGGCTTAATGCCGTAACGCCCCGTTGGGATAATCCCAACGGGGCGTTTGTTGTTGGTCATCTTCTGAGCAAACTGTATTACTGTGTTGACACAGTTTCGATAATGTGGCACTGTATTAGTGTATTAATACAGATAGACAGGAGGGATACATCGATGCGCATCGATGACACCCGTCCAATCTGGATCCAATTAGCTGATTCCTTCCGCGGTCGTATTACCGACGGCACGTGGAAACCTGGCGAAAAGATCCCCTCCGTGCGTGATCTCGCGATCGAGGCAGGCACCAATCCCAATACCGTTCAGCGAGCCCTGAGTGCACTTGATGAAGAAGGGTTGACGGTCCCGAAGCGGACCGCAGGACGCTTTGTTGCAACTGACGAGAGCGCTCTGCATGCTCTGCGGAAGAACGACGCCCATCTTGCGGCAGATGCCTACATTCGCGCATGTCGTTCACTGGGAATCGATCTGGAAGGTGCTCAGGCTCTGATTGATCAACGTTGGGATGCCGCGGAGAAGTAGCCAAGGAGGCAAACTCATGACCACACAAACTGAGCGGTCGAGGTGTGCGGGGCAGGGCCTCGTTCACGTCGAGCACCTCACGAAGCATTACCGGAAAACGCCAGCTTTACTGGACTATTCGCTGTCACTGGATGCCGGACACATCGTCGGTTTGATGGGCCCCAATGGGTGTGGCAAGACCACGCTGCTCAAAATCCTTGCAGGCGTATTGAACGATTACCAAGGGCAGGTGAGTATCGATGGGCACAAACCTGGAATCGATACAAAAGCCATCGTGTCCTACTTGCCTTCGGCAGCATTCCTTAACGGCGAATGGACCGTGGAGCGTGCGATTAACATCTACTCGCGTTTCTTTGCTGATTTTGAGTCGGAAAGAGCGCGAACCATGGTTGATTTCTTTAAACTCCCCGAGGGGCGGTCGCTTAGCGAGATGAGTAAGGGAATGGGGGAGAAGCTTCAGATCAGCCTGATCATGGCACGCAAAGCGAAGGTCTTCTTGTTGGATGAGCCGATCAGCGGAGTAGACCCAGCAACTCGCGACATTATTCTCGAGGGTATTTTGCGTGAGTTTGATCCTGAGTCGCTGCTTATCATGTCAACCCATCTGATTTCCGATATCGAGCACTTCGTCGACTACGCGCTCTTCATGAAGGAAGGACAGGTCCTCCTTCAAGGAGACGCCGACGACTTGCGTGCAACGCGAGGGGACTCTTTAGATGCGATTTTCAGAAAGGAGTATCGCTGATGTTCGGGAAAATGCTGTCTTATGAAATCGGTAGTCGCCTGCGCTCTGATCTTCGTGAAATGGGGACCGCCATTGCGATTCTTGTTGTGACGGTCGGTGTCGTTGCAAGTGGAGTCCCGGGACTGAGCGGGACGATGACCATGTTTGGTTACCTGATGTGCGTCGCGATTCCTGTGGGAGCAGCGATCAGCGGAATGAGCGACTACTGGAAGACTCTGTATGGACAACAGGGGTACTTCACCATGACTCTGCCCGTGTCAGGTGCCGTGATCTACTGGGCAAAGGCCAGTCGAATGATCATCGAATTTCTCATCGCGCTTGCCTTAGCCATCGGCGGAGGCATTGCAGTCGCGTGGGCAGCGGCATGGAGTCAGGGAATCACCCTCGCCGACTACACTGCTGGCCCGCGTTCGCTATTTGCGACTTTTTCGACTCTGGTGCTTGTGGTTTTGTTTGTTGCTTGGATCGTTTCGTGTATTGCACTGATTCTTCAGGTCTGTGCGGTCATGAGTCTTGCGGCCGAAGGGCGCTTCAACCACATGGGCTTCGGTGCGGTGGCTATCGGATTGGTGCTGCTCTACATCGTTAACCAGGTTTTGAGCGGAGTTGGAACGTTCTTCATGCCCTTCTCGATGACTCCCGACGGCCATTTCAGTACCGAGGTCATGTGGACGTCATATCGCGCGACTTTAGGAACCGATCGTTCCCCCAATGTTTGGGGAATGGGCGCATGCATTTTGGTCCCTCTCTTCGCGCTATTCCTCGCCGTGTGGGCTTCGCGCTCGATTGAAAGACATACATCGTTGCGATGAGCTGATCGCGCCTCCTCCCCTTCCCATGGGGTGTCGCTCCTGATCGTTGAGAGTTGTATCCGCGTCCAAGTGGTACAACGCTCGCGAAACGGGGTGACGCCCCTTGGTGCATGGGGCGGATAAGCGTGCTGGGTGGCCTGTATCCTTGAAAGCAGACTGCGCGCAATTGTTGGAGGCTGCGATGGTATTCACGACTGTTATCTCGTCTTTTGTTCAGCTCGCACTCGCCCTTGTTCTTCCGGTTGCATGGTGGGCTGTAACAACTCGCAGGCGCGTTGAGTTCGCAACGTGGATTGGCCTCTTTGTACCCGAATGGAAAACGGCGCGCCATCGCCTGTTGCTCAGGCTCGTTGTGTGGGCTGTTGTTACGGTGTCGTCGATCCTTCTTCTCTCCTCAGGATTTAGCGGGACCTCCACCTCTCGCTTTGTAGGTACTGGGATCTATGGAGCGATAGCGGTCCTCTTCTATGCTTTCATCCAAACCGGCCTGTCGGAAGAAATTCTTTTTCGAGGATTCCTTGGAAAGAAACTGAGTGAGAAGTTTGGATTCGCAGTTGGAAACACTGTGCAGGCCGTGATCTTCGGTCTTGTGCATGTGATTCTGCTTTCCTCAACATTTACCCTGATCCCACTGATCGGCGTGGGAGTGCTAACTGCGGTCAGCGGCTGGATTATGGGCTGGGTGAACGAAGAAGCGGCGGGAGGTTCCATTCTTCCCAGTTGGGTCATGCATTCTCTTGCCAACCTCCTCGTTGGTTGGGGCGCGGTTTTCGGGTTTCTTGCTTAAGGAACAGTTTTTAGAATGCTGCTGCGCTTTTCCACGGGCGAATGGGTACCGTTAAACCTAGATGACAATCCTCCGTTTGCCACGGGGTGCTGGCGAAATAGTCAAAGGAAGCCGAATGATCATTGATATGAGTCCTGTGCAGCCGAACTTCTCGGCGACGCCTCAAAACCCTGATTTGCTCAGATGGGTTGGAATTCAAGTCGCAGTTGTCGTGCTTGCTTGGCTCATCGGCATGATCGTTCGCCGGTTCTTGGCCTCGCGAATGACAATGTCCACCGCCTCGGCAACCTTAACTGGAATGCTTGGTATATGGGCTGGACTCCTCTTTGCCGGCTGGATTTTCTCAAGCTCTGATATGTGGCGCCCCGCCATGATCGGTGTGGCGACTGTCATTGCCATCATTGTCGTCACAGTCTGCGCTCTCATCGCTGCTTACCTGCACCCGCGCCCCGGCCTTGACCCGATTGCTGACGTCGCCAAGCGCGGCGAATCCGACTCCCTCGAATTCAAGTCCAGTGCGCGCTGGAATATGCGTACCCAGCAACGGGATGACGCGATGGAAACTGTTATTACCAAAACCGTTGCTGCCTTCATGAATTCCGGCGGCGGCACCCTGCTCATCGGTGTTGATGATGACGGTAAACTCATCGGTTTAGGCCCAGACTATGCGACATTGAAGAGTCCTGACGCTGATCGTTTTGAACTATGGATTCGCGACCTGTGGGGGCAGCGCCTGGGCACCAATGCGGCCGCGCTGCCCATTCTCGATTTCTGCGAGGCCACGGACCCCCAGGATGGGTACGGACCCCAGGAGGTATGCCGCGTAACTGTTCCTCCGAGCCCGAGGCCTGTGTACCTCCTTGGTCCGAAGGGTAAGGGAGCGCCGGAGCTATGGGTTCGCGTGGGCAACTCAACGCGGCGCCTCGAGGTCTCAGATGCGGTTGAGTACATTACTCACCGTTGGCCCTCCAGTGTGCGCACGACCTTGTGGGGGCGTATTCGGATGTTCTTCTTCACCAAGGGAGGGCGCCGTGAGCGTCCCGCTGCTCTTCCGCGTTTTGTCCAGCGAGTGCTGACGGATTCGCAGGAGTGAGAATCTCTTGAAGGGCAGCTTTAATAAAAACGTATAAACTATGTTTTATTAGAAGCTGTTGCTCAGGCGCTTGATTCAGTCGCCGAGGCCTGACGAAAGGGATCTCATGATCGAGCCTAATTCCGACCTGCCCGAATTTGAACTTCGTGATGTTTCCGCTGAAAAAGCACAGGAGCCTGCTCAGAGCTCCGGAGGATGCGGTTGTGGTTGCGATCATGGTGCTCAACTTCCACGCTTGGATGCGCGCCCCTTCCCGCCTCGCCTGCGTCACCCTGCAATCCTGGGTGCCGTTTCTTCTTTGAACGTCGGCGAGGCCATGGAGCTGGTTGCGCCTCACGTGCCCACGCCGCTTCTCAACCAGATCGACATGACTCTTGAAGGCGATTTTTCCTACGAACTGGTTGCCGTCAGCGATGAAGGCGCGATCGTCAAGATCACCCGCGTTGGCTGATCAGGAGCTGTAGACTGCTGGCCTTGATGGCCTGCGTTTATTCCTCAATGCGGGATCGCGCAGGCCTGTCAGGGGAGAGGGTGCCTTCAAGACGCTATTCTTGAAGAATAACCTTCACTAGGAGGCCGGTGTGCGCAAAACTCTCCCCAACGACATCAAAGAAATCCTCGCAAGCGGGGATGTCGAGGCCGTGGCTGAGGCAGTGAAAAACTGCGAGATTGGTGCATACCTGCGGAGTGAATACGGAAAGCCCAAGCTCTTGCACCTCCTCTGCTCGCAAGAGATCGTCGAGTTCTTGGTTGCTCGAGGCGAGGACATCAACTGTCGCGATGAGCGCGGACAAACCCCCATTCACTGCCGCGTTAAGAACCGTCGACCCGATCTGATCCCCGGCCTGATTGCCCTTGGCGGCGATATCAATGCCCGAGATGTCGCGGACCAAACTCCGTTGTTCGGCGCTGTCGAACGCCTAGACGCGCCCGAGGTGGAACAGATGATCCAATGGGGTGCTGACCCTACTCTTGATGCGCATTCAAAAATCTATGGGGACTACACGCTGACGAAGTACGCGCTGAGTTGGTACAACTTGTTTGATTCCCCCAGAATCCTACGTGTTTTCAACGTCTTGCGTGCACATGGTGCGCACCCAAGCGGCGAGGAATACAAAGCTCTTCAAGCCATGGATAAAGATCGCTGCTCGATCATCGCTCACAACCCTGAAGAGGCCAGCAGCCCCCGCTTCCTCGAAGCCGCGGAAGCCTTGCGGCAGCTGTGCGAAATGTTCGGCGTCGCTCAGCAAGTTGCCCGTCCTGCACCAAGCGTTGGAGAAATGCTCGAGCTTGATTCCTCGAAGAGCTGGAAGGAGCTTTCCAACGAACTTTGGGACTTGCTCGTTCCACTTGATAATCAAGCTGAGACACTCCAAGGTGAAGCCATCAGGATCACGGGTAAGGTCGCCTACGAGGTCTACGACAACGGCGGCATCAACTGGGAACCAACCTTTAACGCGCTCCTCAAGCAATTCCTGGAGATTGTTTCCTCGGAGGCCCCCCTCAGTGCAGACGAGCTTGCGCGCGCCAAGAAAGCAGTCGGGGACCTTCGCGGTGGAAAATCAACCGAGGCCAGTGATGTCTTGAGGGAATCCGCTGTTCACTGGGTGCTTGCGAACCCTGTCTTACGTGCAAACACCATGCCTTTCCTCGGCCGGTAAACGCGCGCTTTACTCTTCGCTGCCCTTACGGCGACGCACTCGCTTTCGCGGAGCGGGTGAATGTTCACCGCGACCGCGGCCCTTGGTTCCACGGTCAGAACGTCCCTGCTTTCCAGGATTCAGTGTCTGATCGCCATCCTTGCGGCCGCGACGCCTACTTCGGCTACCCTCGCCAGAGCGGGAGGATGCGCGAGTTCCCGAGCGGCCTCGGCCTCGGCCACCACGCGAGGAACCACCCAAATCCTCAAGCTTTTCGGCGCCAAGTCCTTCGCGGGTGCGCTTTGCGCGAGGCAGACGCCCGGTGACGTCCTCGGGAATATCCAAATCCGTGTACAGGTGCGGCGAGGTGTGGTAAGTCTCCAGAGGTTCGGGAACTCCCAAGCCCAGCGCCTTCGAAATCAACGACCAGCGCGGGACATCGTCCCAATCGACGAAGGTGACAGCTGTACCGGAATTCCCCGCGCGACCGGTACGGCCGATGCGGTGGATATAGACCTTCTCGTCTTCGGGGCACTGGTAGTTGATGACGTGGGTGACATCGTCAACGTCGATGCCGCGAGCAGCAACATCTGTTGCAACCAAAACATCGACCTTTCCGTTGCGGAAGGCACGCAGGGCCTGCTCACGAGCACCCTGGCCCAAGTCCCCGTGAAGGGCAGCAACCGCAAAACCGCGCTCGCTGAGTTCGTCGGCAACGCGCGCGGCCGCACGCTTGGTACGGCAGAAAATCACAGCGCGACCACGGCCTCGTGCCTGCAAGATGCGAGCGACAATCTCAGTCTTATTCATCGCATGAGCGCGGTAAATGACCTGCTGAACCGTATTGACAGTCTGTCCCTGGTCGTCGGGATCCTGCGCGCGGATGTGGGTCGGCTGGGTCATGAACTTTCGAGCCAGCGTGATCACCGGCCCGGGCATGGTCGCCGAAAAGAGCATCATGTGGCGGTCCGCGGGAATGCGCGAGAGCAAGGTTTCCACGTCGGGGAGGAAGCCCAGATCAAGCATCTCATCGGCCTCGTCAAGGACAACGTTTTCCACGCCGTTCAGGTGCAGTACGCCTTGACGGAGCAAATCGATCAAGCGCCCCGGGGTGCCGACGACGATATCCGCGCCTCGCTTGAGTGCTTCAATCTGGGGTTCAAATGCGACACCACCGTAGATGTCAACGATGCGCGTCGACAGGTGCGAGGCGGCTGCCCGGAGATCCTCGGCCACCTGCTTGGTGAGCTCGCGGGTCGGCAAAATGATGAGTGCCTGCGGCATATTCGGGTTGAGAAGGTCCTCGTAGCCCTCTTCATCCGGGGCGATGACGTCTTCCAGTACGGGGATGCCGAATCCCAGAGTCTTACCGGTACCCGTCTTGGCTTGACCGATGATGTCGTGGCGATCCAGTGCGACGGGAAGAGTCAGGGCCTGGATGGGGAAGGGGTGGGTGAT
>CAUTOM010000047.1:0-14748 GCA_963540435.1 uncultured Actinomyces sp. | reverse complement strand
AACTTCTTCGAGGCCGTCAGGGTTTGCGTTCCCGTGTTGCCCTTGTTGGTCCAGTAGGTGAATTCGACCGGAGAAGTCGTGTTGAGCTCTGCCCCGCGAGCGAACATCAG
This sequence comes from uncultured Actinomyces sp., assembly GCA_963540435.1. Lineage (GTDB taxonomy): Bacteria > Actinomycetota > Actinomycetes > Actinomycetales > Actinomycetaceae > Pauljensenia. The sequence goes on along the minus strand of CAUTOM010000047.1, from coordinate 14,638 downwards.
AGGGTTAGCGCAGTCTGTCGATCCATCAGTCGGTGAGGTCAGGGCGCAGCTGAGGTAGTCGGTGTATTCCAGAACAACCGGCATATTCGAGGTGTTGTTGTACCAGTACAACCACATGCCGTTTTGACCACGCTTGAACTGCTGCAGTGCATTCTTCGAGAAGGTACCGCCGTAGGTGACCTTGTCCGCAAAGTCGTGCGAGACCGAGGAATTAGCGGATGCGGTCTTCGCGGGATCACCGTAGGGGCTACCCGTAACGGTTGCGGTGTTAGTAACCGTCGTATCTGTACAAGTTGTCGGGTAGTTGAGCGTGACATTGATGGTGAGGGTCACGACATTCGGAACCAGCGTTCCCAGATCCCAGGTAAGGGAGTGCGTCGCTGCGTCGTAGGTCGGTTCTACTCCAGTGAACTCAGATCCATCAGTTGAGCCCTGGGAAGTAGTGCTGACGTAGGTTGCACATGAGGGAAGCTTGTCGACAAGCTTCACATCGGTCATGGCGAGCTTGCCGCGGTTTGGACCAAGCGTTCCGGAGGTAATCGTCGGCGTCAACGAATAGGTAACGTTGCTTCCCTTCGGACCGATTGCCGTGGGCTTCTTTTTGGTCAACGCAAGGGTCGTTTCCGCCAGGTTAGTAACCTTCGTGTTGTCGGTCACGGTCGTGTCACCCGAAGTGAATGAGACCTCGGGAGAAACGGTCGACTGATCGGGCGTGTAGCTATTTGGCATCTCGAAGGTGATCACGGCCTGATAGGAGTTACCCGCCGGAATGCGTCCCATGTTGTAGGTAACGTAGGCGTCGGTTGTAGCCGTTCCCTGAGTGAGGTTGGCGCTCACTGCGGGTGTTCCTGAAGCGGCAGTTGCCGCAAGGTTTGCCGCCACTGCCTTATCCACAGTGTCACCACTCTGGTTAACAGCGTGAGGGATGCGCACCTTAATGACAGAGTCCACACAGTCCTCGGTCACCGAAGTACACGACCAAGAGACAGTGTATTTCTGCGTATCGCCGGAGTTGTATGAAGTCTTTTCCGGGGTGATGCTGACGTTGAGGACGGGAGTTGCGGCTCGGCTGGGGTTATTTCCCAGTCCAAAGACCACGAGGGTTGCGACGATCAAGATGGACAGCATCTGACCGGCGCGACGCCACAGGGAGCGCGAACCGACGTTATGCACTGTGTTCTCCTGTTGAAGGTAGAGATGGATCAGATCGATTCTATTTGTATTAAGGTGACACGTATATACGGATTCAGATTTGTATCGACAAATAACTCGTGATCTGCACACACGCCCAAATGTTGAGGGCGAAGAAATAGGCTTTCCAGCTGGAAAAATGATGAGTTTTTCGAGGTCTCAAATAGGTCGCCACGCAACTATATGTGCGTAGTTACACAGGAGAAAAGTCGCCATTTGGCGTCCAACTATAGAAGAACCCCCCGCGTACCCGGCAGCGCACCCTTATCCTTGCTGCATTCCTGCCCTGGGGAGGTTCGGATGATACCGTCACGCGGAGGATCCAAAACTAGTTTACACGGAGCAAAGCTTTCGCGGCGACCCGTGGTAACAGATACAGTCTTCCTCCCGGCTTCCTCAGCACTCCAAGCGGCATATTTGGCCAGCTAGCCCGTTCGATATAAATTTGAATCGAATGAGCGCATCCCCATCACCGCGTTTAAAAATTTAGGAAGAGAGCTGGCTGGAATTTCAATGCGAAGCAAACTGACTTGCGCAGCGACCGCACTACTTTTCGTCGCAGCAGTACCCGTCTTCGCTCAGCAGTCGGCGCAGGCCGCCGAGGTCGCGGGCCCCGCCACCTGCTACATCGCAGACGAAAACGAAACCATTCTTGAGCCTCGTCAGGAGTACCAGCCGGCCCCGGGCGCTGCAACGCTCCCTTCAACCCCCAGCCCCGTCGTCCAGGGGGCTTACACCTTGCAGACATCTGCACCTGCCGTGAATTTTGATCCAGACAACCCTGCAATGCACTTTGTCTGCGAGGTCAGCTACTCCCCCCTCGGAAAAATCCGACTGGTAAATACTGACGGATCGGTAATTACCTCCGTCCAATACGAGAACGATCCCAGCGATCCTTCTCGAGCGGCCGCAACGAATCTTCCGCAAGTTCCCAGCGGCTACGAAATCGTTCCCGGTCAGTCGGTCTTTGGCTTTAACGAGGCCACGCAGACCGTGGATCCGAACAATCCGGCTGACGCACGCGCGGTCGGTCGCGATACCGACATCGTGATCCGCCAGATCGCAGCAACGCCGACTCCCGCGCCTTCCACGTCTCAGCCTCCGGCCCCAACGCAGCCCGCAACTCCGACGACCGAGGCTCCAACTCCTTCGACAACGGCCCCCAGCATGCCTGCTCTTGTTCAGCCGACAACCCAGTCACCAAAGAAGCCTGAACTGGCAAAGACCGGCTTCGAATCAGGAATTTTGGCTGCAGCTGCTCTTATAGCAACTGCTGACGCAGCCACTTTCACAGCACGAAAGCCCCGCGCCTCAAAGAGTAGGTAGGCTAGACGCATGGCGGCAGATACGACAACACCATTCGTGCTCGACGCAATCGAAGCGCTTGACGCGATTGGCGCGCAAGAAGCGGTCGCGTTTTTACGTATGATGCTCGATTGTGACGGCCCCGATGTTGACGGAGTCGTGACCTCACTCATCGATTACGACATCGTCTCCCCAGACTGGGTAGAGCGACTGCAAGAAGTCAACCGCAACACATCGGGACTTTACGACGAAGAACTCGCTGAGCTCCGCGAAGGCCTCGCGCTCAAGAAAAACCGGTAGCGTAGCCCCGCGTCCACCACGTTGTGAACCTGCAGAGTGCGTTGTCATGCAGCCACCCTAGCTGAAGCCGTTGGATTTTTGTTGCCCTTAATGACACGAATAGCGGAAAAGAAACGAAAAGACGAGCACACTTCCTCGCCATGAACCGTGACTTTTCCCTACTCTCACAATTTTTTGGGGCCCTAATGGGGCCTATCATTATGCCCCCGGCAGCTCGCTTCCTGACAGTCCGTTGCCTGCATGGATTCAGTAGCGTCGGCGGCTGCCTGCGCAGTTCCCTCAGCCTTTTCATCTGCAGGCCCCTGTGCGGTGGTAGTGGTTCCGGTGGTCATTAGTGGTTTCCTTCCATGCGGATGGGTATAAGAAAACCCGCTCCTATGCAGGTGCAGGTGGCATGAGAAAACCCCACTCGCAAGTCGCGGTGGGGTTTAGGGTTGGTTCAGTTAGCTATGCAGCAGTAGCGGCATTTTGCGCTGCGAAGCCCGCGCGGAGTTCTTCGAGTTCAAAATCAAAAGCTCCGGCATACTCGTCATTAAAAGCAGCGAGCCGCTCAATCCAATCTTGGTTAACTTGCTTGTGCTCGACAAGCGCAGCGACTGCGCCCTCTACGTCCGGGCCGTCGTATTCGAGCATTTCCAAGAAGACAGGAATATACTCGCGGTCGTCTAACGCTTCCAAAAGCGCGACCACATCAAGGACAAACTTTGTTGGGGTGTCACGCGATTCCATAGACGATGTATACCCTATCTAGTCGCTCTGGTGGGATAGATACTCTTAATTTTGCCACGCTTTACTCCGTCGTAGGAGTAGATAACTGCAATCTTGATTCCGTCGCGTAGAGTCGCTGGCTTCCGCTGGCCCGACTCGACCTGCCTCTCAAAATCGGTCAGCCAGTCTTCTGCTACCTCTGCGACAGTCGTCTGCGCGCGAGCTTGCTCTTCGGCCTCGCGCTTCGCCTCCGCACGCCTCCCGAGGGAAGCACGAAAATTCCCCTAGCGACATCGGCACGCGCGATCGAGAGAGCAGCCTTCGCATCCACCAAAGTATCGAAGCGACCGAGATAATATCTCTTCCCCCGAGGCATAGGTGCTCGCTATATATTTTTCACGCACTGTGTCCCTCTCGATCCCGGGAGGGAATTTCTGCAAGATAACCGAACCTCAAATTGATGGGGGCTTATTGGGGCCACTTTTACCGCCCCCAAGCGTACCAATCGACATATATCGGTTTTAATGCCATCAGCCAAAAAACGTTGAAAACAAAAAGAAAACCCGGAACTTCAACAAAGTTCCGGGGCTAGTTGCGGAGGATGGGGGAAACAATAAACAACCACCCCTGAACTGCGTAAATATACTCTCGCAATTTTTTGGGGGCGTAATGGGGGCGCTGCACCGCTCGCGGATCCCCCGAACTGCTGAGCGGGCCGAAATCGATATTTTTTATCGAAAAACGGCCTCTCATAGAAAATATAGGCTCCTAGCGCGCAAAAAACGCCCTCTACGCCCGATTCCTCGGAGATAGAGGGCACTCTTCTGCAGCTTGAGCTGCTTCTTCAATTTCTCCAGCTCTTGCCAGATCCGCTCGTGCTCGTCATGGGCATGTGAATCAAGAGCGAATCGCTCTGCGCGGTCCTGCTGCTGTGCGGCCTGCAACTGGTCAAGAAGCATCCCGTGTGCTTTGAGTTCTTGACCTTGCAACTGTTGCGTGTGAGCGACGGCTGCTACCTGCTTTGCGACCACGCCAAGACGCTCACCCAGCACATCGAGTTTGTCCCCCAATGCATCCAGGTCATCGCGCATATTTATCCCGTGATTGTTAGTGGTTTGCTCTTTCGATTCGGCAGCCAGGCCTTTAATCACTTCCAGCTTGGCGTCGGTATGCTTACGCCCGTGGAGCATCGCGCCGAGCGCGCCGATAGCCCCGCCCGCAACACCGCCACACGCAGTGATGAGTCCTCCTACGGCTGCGATCCACGCCGGGTCATGCACCGGCAAGCCCAGAACAATCAGGTCAAGAGACACGCTCACCTGCCGTCACCGCCACTCGTGTGCTTGGCCGTCGTAGATGTTTTTGAAGATGCCTTCACACGTCTCGGCGTGTCGCGAAACTCGGTCATCGTAGAAGCGGGGATCGGGAACAATCGCTCGGGAACAATCTTCCGCAAGGAGGGGCCGGGGATCACAATGGCTGAAACGGAAGCTCTTGCCTTCGTTATCGGCATGAAAGCCAGCGAGGTGATTGCGGAGGCTGAGGCACGTCTCGCCGCGAGCGCACAGGCAGCTCCTCAACCAGAGGTTGTCCGCATTCCAGCTCCTGGCGATCCTGATTTTGAGCCCATCCCACCCTCTGAAGAGGATGTGTGGAGGTTAGCTGCGAACTTCACTCGCGAGGATGTGGAGCGATCTAGGCTTGAAGAGATCGGGGAAGAGTCTCAGCTCCCGCCAGAAGAACGGGACGATCACATCACATGACGCAAAGCGTGTGCACGCAAAAAAAGGGGGAACCTCGCCTAGAGACTGTATGCCTCCAGGCGAGGCTCCCCCCTTCTATTCGTGTCACATGGGTTACGTGAGCGGGACGATCTTGAGTGCGCGGTATTCCGATTTAGTGAGTCCGCTGGAAGTTTTCACGAGCTTTTCGATGACCTCGACGTGTACGCGCTCGTTAACCGTCACACCTTCCAGATCTTTATCACTGAGATCTCCGCGCTCAATACGGATCTTTACTCCTTGAGCATCTTCAATGATCAAACTAGTCTTCCCCACCGAGATTGTGTCGACGGTGCCAATAATGACCGTTTGTTGCTCATCAAGTTCGCGGCCAGTAATGATCGAGGCGATGCGTGTACAATCTGCCTCTTTCAAATGGACGCGCCTGGTGGGCGCGCCCGGCTGTTCCCAAGCGATGTCCGTGTCAAAATTCGCGTCTGACAAAGTGGTTGCCAGCTTTTTCAAAGCCGAAGCGACGCGCGGACCTTGCTCCTGGACTTTTTCAGCGAAACTATCGGCAACAGGACCTGCTTCAAGCCCCTGGGTAAAAAGGTCAATGGCTAAGCTCATTGCCTGATCTGTGAGCTGATCTTCAGACTCTTCCATTCCAGGCAGAGCGCGATCTTCAGGCAGTTCTTCTGTAGCGCTTTTCGCCGGTGTGACAAGCAGACGCAGCGACCCAGGTTGCGGCGCGGTTTGGAGGTTTAAGCACGTAAACTCAGTGACCTCAGCAGGGAGCTTGCCAGCAATTGTGGAGAGCCCCTTGATCTTTGCGCCAGCAGCATCAATGAGGCTCTGGAAATCTTTCATCACGTCAGCAACAGCCTTCAAAGGAGCCTGGTGGCCTGTTACTCCTTTACCAGTGAGGTGAAGTTCCCCCTTTGAGTTTAAGACCCTCCCGCTATTATTTTCCGCGACCAGTGCCTCAAAGGACATGCGACCTAAATCTTCGGGAGTTTGCCAAGTTGCTTCCGGCACAGCGTCCCAAATGATCTGCAGAAAACGTTCCTCGTCTTCCTTAGACAGCGGGGTGAAGTAGTCGTTATTTGTTGTTCCCATCGACGATCACCTCCACATAGCCTCGACGTTGGTATGCATCTGATTCTAGCGGCAAATCAGCCCCTGTGGGGGTGCGAGTTCGCTCCCAAAAATCATCCCAGTAGCCGCGTCCCATATAGTAGTTGGCGACGACCTGATTACTGCTTGCCTCCTGCGAGGCGCGTAGCACCCATGGGAGGATGAGAGAGTCCACCCTCATGTTCAAAAGCTCTTTCACTTTCCTCTCGGCAAAGATGTTCAGCATCTTATTTTTCATAGGGTCTTTGTGTGCGGCTTCTAGAACGTCGTTACGGATAATGAAAACCACGTCAATGTCGCCAGGGTTTGGCTTGTCTGTCGTGAAGGATCCACCTATCCAGACCCTGGAAATTTTCGTTACCCCGTGTAAAAGATTGAACGCATTTTGAAATTCAACCCAGATCTGCCCGCGTAGAGCAGATTTTCCTACGACAAACATCTGCTCAACTTCAGCGAAGGAGCCACCCCATCGCCCTGGAGGAAGTAGCCCGTCACGATTAAGTGGGGGAATCACGTCCAGACTCTCCTTGCTTCTTTGAAAGAATTTCGGACACGTAGAGTCTACAGGAACAAAAGAACCTCCCATGCGCGCAGCCCTAAGAGGCTGCACGCAGATGCCGGTGGCATTTGGATACTTGACTATATGAGTAGTCCATCTTTTGGGGAACTGTGTGCCGAGGCGGCGGTGCAAGGAATCTGCGTGCAGGAAAAACGCCTGCCGGCAGGTCTAGAGGGTGTCTGGGATCCGAGCCAGAAGACGATCTGGCTCAAAAAGGGATTGCCGGTGGCGAGTAAGGCGTGCACTCTCGCACACGAACTTGAACACGCACGCAGAGGCGATACGGGGCACCAAGACGAATACGTCGAGGAATTCATCAACGAGAAAATTGCCCTCAGATTTATAAATCCCACCACTTACGCACGCCTCGAAGAGGTCTACGGATGTGAACCCTGGGTGATTGCTGAAGAGCTCGATCTTCCCATATGGCTCATCGAAGCTTGGCAACGCCTCTTGAATCGGGCGGAACGAGCTGGATAAGTGCCGGCTTCGAACAGTATTTTCCTACAGCCTTCACTCTAAGGTCACACCTGCACGGGTAGCGCATCCGCGAGCGCGCGAGCACGCTCGGAGGCAGCGTGTTGGTAGCGGAGGGCGACTTCGATGTCTTTATGGCCGCCTCGTTCCATGAGTTCTTTTACGGTCGCTCCTTGTTGGGCATAGAGGGTGAGGCCGGTATGGCGTAGGTCATGGAAGTGGAGCATGATAAGGCCCGTTGTTTCGCGTGCGGTTTTCCAGGCTTTGTTGTGAGCTGTTTGCGAGGTGGGGCGGCCCGGATGGATCGAGGATTCAAAGACGGGGGCGTCAAGGTCCTCTTCAACGTATTGGTCGAGGTGGGTGAGGATGAGTGGGGCGAGGCTAGTGGGGATTGAGATGGTGCGCGCGTCTTTGCCCTTGGTGATGGTGTAGCCGGGTGGGTTGGTTTTCTGATTCCACTGGCGTTCCACGCGGAGCATAGGCTGGGGGGTGTCGAGGCCAATGAAGTCGCGGCGCTGCAGGCCGAGTACTTCTCCTTGCCTGAGGGCGCACCAGGCGGCCAGGTAGACGCTGAGGGCGAGGCGTTCGGGCATGGCGTCGGCGAGGGCTTTCACCTGTTCGGGTGTGGCGGTGGTACGTTCGGCGACCACTGCTTTTAGAGGTTTGGATTTCACAGGGGACTTATCGAGGTCCCCTGCGCCTTGTTCGACTGCGGCGTTGAAGAGGGGGCGGATAGTGCGCAGGACTTTGTTGCGGGTTTTTGTGCCTTTCCTTGCCAGGATGGAGGCGAGGAGCTTTTCCACACCTGCGGGTGTGATGTGCGAGAGCGGGGTTTTTCCCCATGCGGGGAGGACGTAGAGGCTGAGGACGCTTTCGTACTCACGGTAGGTGGCTTTGGATCGTTGACCGATTTCCACGAGGCCTGCGAATGTGGCGAGCCATTCATGCGCCCACTGTCCGAGGGTGAGTGTGCGGGCTGCTTCTGCGGCTGCTTTTTCTCGGGCTGCGCGGCGCTTTTCAGCCGGAGGAATAAACATGCCTTTGACTGCGTCTGCTTTTGCGAGGGTGAGGGCGACTTTCGCATCGGAGAGTGTGTCGAAGAGTCCTACGGAGACCTGTCTGCCCTCGTAGCTGATTCTCACCCAGTATTTGCCGTTTGAGCGCTGGCTAATACCGGATGGAAGAGAGGCTTTCTGTCGCACGATCTGCTCCTAGCGGGTGTTAGGTATGGCAGAAGCGTACCTAAACTGTACCTAAAATATCTAGGTACAGCTGTCCATTCTTGTCCTTTCTTGTCCACATTAAGAGGCTTGAGGACCCGTGAAACCCTAGTGTTTGCAACAAAAACCCCGGGATCTCAACGGATCCCGGGGACGTATCGCGGAGGATGGGGGATTCGAACCCCCGAGGGCTTGCACCCAACACGCTTTCCAAGCGTGCGCCATAGGCCACTAGGCGAATCCTCCGGAGCGTGAAACACGCACCCCGTAATGCTAGCGGAATTCACCGAAATCGCGAAATTTTGATGCCAATATTCAGCGTGGAATCCCTCACCATAGGAATGCCACGCGCGTGAATCTCCTACTTCAACCCACTAAAGGCAAGCATCCAGGCTAAAACCCAGAACACAATCCCGACGATGCCAGCACCAATTGCCCCCGTCGAGGCCTTGCGCCCTACGCCGTTCATCGACGTTGACTGCACAAGCCCGATCGTCCCCAAAATAACCGCGATGAATGCGGGAATGAAAAGCAAAGAGAAACACCCACACCATGCGGCAGCAGTGGCAACAGAATTCACTTGAGGCTTGGGGGAGGTATAACCGGGCGAGGAAAAGACATACAGCAGTGCTGGATCATCGGTACCCGGAAAGACCATTTGTGTCTGCTGCGGCTTGGGAGTCTCAAGGTGCGGGGTTGGACCATAGGGATCATCAATTCCAACGGTTGCGGTCTGAGTTGCGACACCGTTTACGCCAGCTTGGCCAGCGGCGCCGTTTGCAGCTGCCGCGCCCTGCCCGCTGATCCCACTCCCACCGGGAGCATAAGGGTTTAATGCACTCATCAGGCTCCCTTCATGTTCTTACTTCCTCAAGGATGCCACATTGAGGGCATCTGATGTGAGGCGCCACATAGCGAGCGGTTTTATGTTGAGCCGCAAAAGAAGGCTATGATGGTGTTCCGACCGGTTTCGGCCCAGACCTTTTAACTGATCGGAGATTTAACAGCATGTCTGTTGCACAATCTGGATTCTTCCGCTGGAAACTTCATGGCGATGGCACCAGTATTGCTCCCGGGGACGTAGTTCTTCCCGGCGAACGTCTTTCTTGGCCTCGAACAATTGGAATTGGCGCACAACACGTCGTTGCAATGTTCGGGGCAACTTTTTTGGTTCCCTTGCTCACCGGATTCCCGCCGTCAACGACGCTGTTCTTCTCGGCAATCGGAACGCTCCTCTTCTTCCTTATCACTGCAGGACGACTCCCAAGTTATTTGGGGTCGTCCTTCGCTTTAATTTCACCGATCTTGGCGGTCTCCGGAACGAAGGATCTCGGTCCGAGCTTCGCACTGGGCGGCATCATTGCCACCGGCGCAACCCTGGCTCTTGTCGGCATCATCGTTCACTTCGCAGGTGTGCGCTGGATTGACGCCATCATGCCCCCGACCGTTACAGGCGCAATCGTTGCCCTCATCGGTCTGAACCTTGCGCCCGCCGCATGGAACTGGGTCAAGACCGGCCCGATCACCGCCGTCATCACGATCCTCTCGATCTGCTTGATCACCGTCCTCTTCAAGGGCATCATCGGCCGCCTCTCCATCCTCTTCGGCGTCCTCATCGGCTACGTTGCTGCAGTCTTCCAGCACGAGGTCAAGTTCGATGCAGTTCGCGAGGCCGCTTGGTTCGGTCTTCCGCAATTCCACACCCCCTCCTTCTCCGTCTCCACCCTGGGCCTCTTCATCCCCGTGGTCTTCGTCCTCATCGCCGAAAACGTCGGCCACGTGAAGTCCGTGTCCGCAATGACCGGCGAGAACCTTGACGATCTGACCGGACGCGCCCTCTTTGCAGACGGTGTCTCCACCATGCTCGCAGGTGCGGGCGGCGGTTCCGGTACGACGACCTACGCCGAGAACATTGGCGTTATGGCCGCAACCCGCGTCTACTCGACGGCTGCCTACATCGTCGCAGCATGCTGCGCCTTCCTGCTCTCCCTCATGCCCAAGTTCGGTGCGCTCATCGCAACGATTCCCTCCGGTGTCCTCGGCGGCGCCGGTACCGTCCTCTACGGCATGATCGGCATGCTCGGCGTGCGTATCTGGGTCCAGAACCGCGTGGACTTCGCAAACCCGGTCAACCTCAATACCGCTGCCATCGCACTGATCGTCGCAATCGCAGACTTCACCTGGAACATCAGCGGCATGACCTTCGGCGGTATCGCCCTGGGTACCGGCGCTGCGATCATCGTCTACCACGGCATGCGCGGCATCTCGAAGCTGCGTGGAACCAACCTTGAGCAGGCTTCGCCCGCTTCGGCTCCCGCGGGATCCGAACTCGAAAGCGAACCCTACGCTTCACGGCATCGCTCGACAGAAGCCTGATCGCCTCTGAGCATTCAGGGCCGGGGGTGTTCGAAAGGACACCCCCGGCCCTGGCTTTTTCCCGCAACGGCCCTTATTCATAGCCAGTAACTAAACCGGACGTCCGTTACAGTTATGTGCTAACATCTCCGCATGCGCTCCGAATCGGCCCGAACTCGTTGGGCCTTCTTGCTGATCATTTCCCTTGGGTTATTCATCGTTGCTGCAGATAACTCGATCCTCTACGTTGCGCTTCCCACCCTTCGAGCCGAACTCCACACGACTCACCAACAAGGCCTGTGGATCATCAATGCCTACCCTCTTGTCCTTGCTGGCCTACTCCTAGGAACCGGAACACTCGGAGATAAAATCGGTCACCGTCGCATGTTCGAAATCGGCCTCACGATTTTCGGTATCGCATCGGCGGTCGCCGCATTCGCACCCAACGTTGGTGTTCTCATCGGTGCCCGCGCTTTCCTCGGAGCCGGAGCGGCTGTCCTTATGCCCTCCACACTTGCCCTCATCCGCCAGACCTTCTTCGAACCCCGCGAGCGCAACACCGCAATTGGAATCTGGGGCTCAGTCGCGACAGTCGGCTCCGCCGTCGGGCCCCTCCTGGGCGGCTTCCTCTTGACCCACACCTGGTGGGGAGCGGTCTTCCTGATCAACATTCCGATCGTCATCATCGCTCTTGTGGGCACCTACCTCATTGCGCCGGACAATTTCCCCAACCCGAAGCGAAATTGGGATTTTATGTCCTCCCTCTACGCAACCGTCACCATGGTTGGCCTCGTTCTCACCATCGAAAACCTGGCTCACACCCCCATCGACACCACTTTGGTGACAACGGGAATCGTCCTCTTTACGATCGGCCTCGCCTTATTCGTCCACCGTCAGCGCTTCCTCGACACTCCGCTCCTCACCTTGGATGTCTTCAAGAGCCGCCTCTTCACCGCTGGTTTCCTTGGCGCATTTCTCGGAATGTTCGTCGTCTCAGGAATCGAAATCCTCACAACCCAGCGCTTCCAACTCTCCGCGGGGTTCACCCCACTCCAAGCCGGCCTCGTGACCGGCGCAGTCGCAATTGCTGCTTTCCCCGGCGCAATCTTCGGAGGCCGCTACGTTGACCGCATCGGCTTTCGGACGGTCATCTCGGGCGGCTACGTCATCGCGACTATCGCTGGAATCCTGGCGGTCTTTGCCATCCGCGAAGGGCTCTTCCCGCTCTTCATGATTGCCCTGGTCCTCGTTGGTACAGGTACCGGCCTGGCCATGAGTGTCACCTCGACTGCAATCATCGGCTCCGCTCCCGCGCGCCGCACTGGCATGGCCTCGGCAATTGAATCGGTTTCGTACGAATTTGGAACCATGCTCTCGGTCGCCATCCTCGGCTCGCTGATGTCACTTTTCTACACAATCAACGCCGCACCCGAAGTTGCACATAGTATGGATGCCTCGGCTCATAATCCGGCTCTTGCCCCCATGGCCGCCTCCGCTATTGATACCGCCTACACATGGACGCTGTGCATCGCGATTGCAGTCTCTTTCACCGCTGCCGTCGTCACCGCCGCGCTTCTCGCAGACAATCCGAAGGAGACCAAGTATGCGCACGAGTAAAAAGTCCCTGCTCATTCAGGCCGCCCTCGAGATCATCGATAAGAAGAGCCTTGACGCCCTGACCTACGATTCACTGGCGAAGGCCTCAGGAATGTCAAAGTCCGGCCTGCTCTACCACTTCCCCTCGCGCGCGGCGCTGCTATTGGCGCTCAACGAGCACTTGGCCTCGTCATGGCGGGCAAGCCTGCTCGAGGCCGCGGGCGCCCCACCCGAAGAACTTTCCCCCCGCGAGCGCCTGCGCGCCGTCGTCGAGGTTCTCTCGCAGAACGCAACCCGCGCAGACCTCTTACTTGCTCTGGATACGCACACCAGCGAAGAAGGCGCCGAGGTGTGGGATGACATTTTAGCCCCGTGGTTGCTCCCGCGTGAGGAAATCCTTGCAGATCCAGACATTTACCTGCTGTACATCATCGCCGATGGTTTGTGGGTCCACGACCACATCAATTCCTATGATCTGACCACCCAGGAACGTCGCGCACTGATTTCCGCGGCTCTGGCCTATCTGGATTCACTTCCAGACCTTTCGCACGCCCGCTTTTAGCGGCGCGCCGACAACTTTTACTTCGTCGACTTCACCAGCAGACAGGTGCTGGGTCCCTTGAGGTTGTCGTGGTTTTCCTGCACGCGCTGCAGATCTTCGGCGGTCAGGGCTCCGTTATAGAGCGACCCCAGAAGAACCGTCACCCCGGGCTCAGTATTGTCAGTCAGGGTCACTTGCGATGAGGGGAAGAAACGCGCCACCGTGTAGGCCTGATCCACCGACTGCGGTCCTGCCTGAATTTGTGCAGATCCCGCGTATTCCGGTGAGGAGTTAGAGGGATCAGCGACCTGGAAACCGACGTTCTTCAGCATGTCCGAGGCGTCGCGAGCAACCCCCGAACGCGAAGTCGTGTTCAGTACTTGAACCTTGATTCCCGAGGCCGCAAGGGGCTGGGTTTCTTCGCTGGGGCAGGGGATATCGCCTGCCGAGGCATACTCAACCTTCGCAGAAAAACCGTTGAGGAAGGGGATGGGAAGAATTCCCGTCAGCACCAAAAGGCTCAACACACTGACGCCAGCCATGACTGAGAACACGATCGAGAAGATCGAGTTCTGCTTAAGCTGGCGTTCGCGGCGGTAGAGCTCGCGTCGGGTCAGTTGAGGTTGCGGTGCACTCACAGAACTAACCTACTTCACCGACGCTACTTTGTGCACGAATTAGACCAGGAAAATCAGTGTCATCGTGGCAACCAAGGCGATGACAGCGAAAAGCGGAAGGGCACCCTGTTTAATGGCTGCGCTTCGCTTATCCGGCGAGGTGATGAAGAGGAGCAGTGCTGCGGCGAGCATCGAGCCGGTCCCAAAGAGCATCAGGGCGAGGCCAACGGCCGGGGACGCGAACACGTAAACCAGGACCCCTACGAATACCTCAAGCGCGAGGAAGAGGTTGTAAAAGCCCTGGTTAAAAGCCATTTCTTTCGTGTTTTCAGCAGCTTCTTCACTCATGTTGAAGGTCGCGCGGGTGCGCTCGGAGGTCCATGAGATTGACTCCATATAGAAGATGACAACATGGAGCAGTGCGGAAAGAATGGCAAAAGCCATTGCAATGATCATCATGGGGAAAGCTCCTCACGCATGTTGATATTTGAGACTCAATGAGTGTACGCCGGATAGCAGTTGTCGGGAGCGTGACTTAACGCGCTCCCGACAACCCATAGCCGCTGCACTCAACCCCACTTCAGTGCGCATCGCGGCCATTGACACGCTCGGCTCCTCCCCATGACACACGGAGCAACCGAGCTCGTCGTTTTCTAGGCGGGTCTGAACTGAAAAGATTCAAACCCAAGTTTTTCAATGTCATCCGCCAAGGATTGGACCTCGAGGTCCCACGCAGTATCCCCCGCGTTAAAACCCTGCGCCGTGCCCAAGGCGCGTGCCTGCTGCAAAGCGAAGTGAGTTGCCCCCAGGTCCTTCACGCACGATGCAACCTCGTAGCCATCACGAGGCCCATCGGGGTACACCGTCAAGCGCACCTCGTAGGAAACCCCGGAATCGAGGACTTCACCCAA
>CAUTOM010000046.1:0-14762 GCA_963540435.1 uncultured Actinomyces sp. | reverse complement strand
CGACGGGAGAACCGCAATCACGCAGAAGTGTCGCGCCGGCGGCGAGTTCAGTGCACAGCTGTCCGCGCTGCTCATCAACAGTCAGTGCGTGGGCACCGTGGCCAACGCCGATGTGGCAGTGCGCATCGACGAGGCCGGGAGTAGCCCACCCACGTAAAACCTGTGCTCCTCGCGGCACGGTATCGACGGGCGAAATGACCGGATTGAGGGCCCACACGCCGCGAACCCATCCCGATTCGGTCAATAAATGCCCGTCAAAATACATCAGGAGCGGCCGAGCATGCGACGGATATCTTCAGGGAGATCATCCAAAGTCGGGCGAGGACCTTCTTGCGGGGCTTCGCTCATGCCGAAAGCCGACCCCGAAGGCGCACTTGAACGCTGTTCGGGAGGAAGCAGGGCCTCGAGTTCTTGTTGACGCCGCTTCGCAGGGTTGCCACTACGCGCCTTCTTAGCCACGCGTGCTCGCTGCGCACGGTCCTTGCGAGCTTGCGCCTTCTGCTTTGCTTTTCCGCCACTTCCGGGCATGGATCCCATTCCGGGCATTCCTCCCGGTCCCATCTGGCCCATTTGCCCCATCATGGCCTTCGCTGCTTCAAAGCGCTTAACCAGGTTGTTGACCTCGGCAACCGTGACACCCGAACCACGAGCAATACGCGCACGGCGCGAGCCATTGAGAATCGAAACATCTGCACGTTCGGCGGGGGTCATCGAGCGAACAATCGCCTCGACGCGGTTCACCTCGCGTTCATCGAAGTTCTCAAGCTGATCACGCATCTGGGCCATTCCGGGGATCATTCCCAGAACCTTCTTCATTGAACCCAGCTTGCGGACCTGTTGGAGCTGGCTGAGGAAGTCGTCCAAGGTGAGTTCACCGGACATGGCCTTCTTCGCCATCTTCTCTGCTTCTTCAGCATCGAGGCGCTTTTCGGCCTGCTCGATGAGCGTCATAATGTCGCCCATATCGAGGATACGGCTTGCCATGCGATCGGCATGGAAACGTTCAAAGTCATCCAGGCCTTCGCCCGTTGACGCAAAGAGGATGGGCGCCCCCGTCACGCCTCGCACAGAGAGCGCAGCACCGCCTCGGGCGTCACCATCGAGCTTGGAAAGAACAACGCCCGTAAAGCCCACACCATCACGGAAAGCAGTCGCCGTATTAACAGCGTCCTGACCAATCATCGCGTCTAGGACAAACATGACTTCGTGGGGGTTGACGGCCTCGCGAATGGCAATGGCCTGAGCCATCATTTCTTCGTCAACACCCAAGCGACCCGCGGTATCAACGATCACAACGTTGATACCGTTCGTAATCGCATAGTCAAGGCCCGAGCGAGCGACTTGAACCGGATCGCCAACACCATTACCGGGCTGTGGCGCCCATACCTGAACGCCCGCACGCTCGCCAACGATTTGCAGCTGACCAACCGCATTGGGGCGCTGAAGGTCCGAAGCAACGAGCAAGACAGACTTGCCTTCTTCGCGCAGCCACTTTCCCAGCTTTCCGGCCAAAGTCGTCTTACCTGCACCCTGCAGACCAGCAAGCATGAAGACTGTGGGACCGCGCTGAGCGAAGTGGAGTTCTCGGGTTTCACCACCAAGAATCTCAACCAGTTCGTCATGAACGATTCGAACGACTTGCTGACCGGGATTAAGAGCGCGAGAGCGGGCGGCTCCATAGGCCTTCTCGCGAACCTGCGTCGTGAACTCGCGAACAACGGGCAGAGCGACGTCAGCGTCCAAGAGTGCACGGCGAATCTCACTGATGGTCTGATCAACATCAGACTCGGTTAAAACACCGCGCGAACGCAGCCTCTTAAAAGACGCTGTCAAACGATCAGACAGATCCGAGAAAGCCACTGTGACTACTCCTCACGAGCACAAAAATACAGAACCAGGTTTTAAGGGTAGTGGGTTCTAGCCCACGATCGCATCAACAAACGAAGTCGGGTCGAAAGGTGCGAGGTCGTCTGGACCCTCTCCAAGCCCAACAAACTTCACAGGAACGCCCAGAGTTCGCTGGACAGAAACAACGATTCCGCCCTTCGCTGAACCATCAAGCTTCGACAAGACAATGCCCGTTACCCCCGCAACCTCAGCAAAAACTTCTGCCTGTCGCAAACCGTTTTGACCGGTGGTTGCATCCAAAACCAAGAGGACTTCGCTTACGGGCGCGTGCTTTTCCATGACGCGCTTAACTTTGCCAAGTTCATCCATGAGCGCCGACTTCGTTTGAAGTCGACCAGCAGTATCCACCATGACGATGTCGCAACCTCGGCGGATTCCTTCTTCAACCGATTCAAAAGCAACTGATGCGGGGTCCGCACCCTCACGCTCAGAACGGACAACGTCCACCCCCACGCGGCTTCCCCATGTTTCGAGCTGTTCAGCTGCAGCGGCGCGGAAAGTATCCGCCGCACCAAGGAGAACCTCGTGTCCTTCAGCGCGGAAAATACGCGCCATCTTTCCGGTTGTCGTGGTCTTACCGGTACCGTTGACGCCAACCATCAAAATCGTTGCGGGGACCCGAACAGCATCAACCTCGCGAACATCAAGGTTGACGGAGCGGTCCATGTCTGGCCCAACAAGCTTGAGTAGTTCTTCGCGCAAGAGAGCACGAACGACCTGCGGATCTGACGTATTTTCGACCTTGACGCGTGTACGAAGCGCCTCCATGAGCTCTTCGGTTGCGTCCAATCCCAAATCCGCGATCAGCAGGGAGTCTTCAATTTCTTCCCAATCGGTAGCCGATAGATCTCCCCTGGACAGAAGGGAAAGCAGGGACTTGCCCAGCGCGCCGGAGCGCGCCAGACGTGCACGAAGGCGTCCCATACGTGAGGGAATCGATTCGGGAATCTCGACTTCTTGGACAGGCGCTTCTTCCGAGGCCGAGGCAGGCTCAACGCTCGCATCTGCCTCCACGCCGGCCTCGTCGTCGGAAAGCGGACCAGCGCGAATCTGATCGCTGTCGCCCGCCTCGCTTTCTTGGGGTTCCTCAGGCGCGACCTCGGCAGGCACCTGCGTGTGCGCGGCGGGAGGAAGCTGGGGGTCCTTCGGCTTACGCGAGCGTGCGATGGCAAGGACCGCACCAACGAGTACAACAATGACTCCCACCAAAATGATGGGTGCCACCGGGTTATGAACAAAATCCATGAGAGCCTGCATGGGTCAATCTTTCCTCAGGTCTTCCTTCTTACGCTTTTTCCGTTGGTGCGACGTCGCTGGAGGTGCTGCCTTGCGATTCGCCTTGCTGGCGAGGGGCAGACTTCATGTGAGATCCTCGACGGCTTGCAATGTCTTCAATGCGTTCGGTCATTGCTTCAACAGCCTCGAAACCAGGCAGGCCATCGGCAACCATGTAACCGCGAGAACTACGAGAACTATCAAGCACGTTTCTCATATTCTCTTCACGGACACTGATCTCGGGAATCTGGGTCGGAATCTCTTGGGCGGATTGACTCTTCAAATGGTCTTTCCATTGATCAGCACTACGCCTGTGCAGGGCGAAGCCCAAGATGACCGCTGCGGCAATAGCAAGCATGACGATCATGGTGACGATGTAGACCGCAATTCCTTCAATCATGTCTTAACTTTCCCATCAGTGACACAGCTATGCCAAGTGCACGCCCTATTCATTCAGGCGTTGAGAGACTACGCGAGTCACGCCATCCCTCATGGTGACGCCGTACAGAGCGTCAGCAATTTCCATTGTTCGCTTCTGGTGCGTGATGACAATCAGCTGTGAGGTCGCACGCAATTCTTTGAAGATCTCCAGCAAGCGCGAGAGATTAATGTCATCCAGGGCTGCCTCAACCTCATCCATCACATAGAAGGGAGAGGGACGAGCCTTAAAGATCGCAACGAGGAAAGCTAAGGCTGCAAGAGAGCGCTCGCCGCCCGAAAGGAGTGAGAGACGTTTGACTTTCTTACCAGCAGGTCGGGCCTCAATTTCGATCCCTGTATCGAGCATCGAATCGGGATCAGTCAAGACAAGATGGCCCTCTCCGCCTGGGAAGAGAACATTGAAAGTGTGTTCAAAGTGCTTTGCTGTGTCGTTCCATGCTTCTTCGAAGGCTTCTTGAACTAGGCGATCGACATCTTCGACGATATGGAGAAGATCCGCCTTAGATTTCTTGAGGTCGTGTACTTGGGTGACGAGGAATTCGTGCCGCTTAGCCAAAGCCGCATGCTCTTCCAAAGCAAGAGGATTGACACGACCCAGTTTCTCGAGTTCTTTGAGGGCTTGGTCAAGGACCTTCACTTGTTCTTCACGCACATAGGGCCGTGAAGGAACAGAATCTTCTGTTCCTTGATCAGGATTCCCTTCCTCGTCCGATTCTGCGTCTTCAGCGAGGATGGGAACTAGGTTATGCGGGCCATAGTGTTCGATGAGGTCGTCTGCTTCCATGGAAATTTCTTCCAAGGAACGTGCTTCAAGCTGTTCAACACGCATCCGTAATTCCGCACGCAGAATCTGAGCCTGTTGGGAGGCAAGAGTGAGCTCAGAAATTTGGGCTCGTACGGCATCAAGTTGGGCGCGAACTCCCGCGAGTTTCTCCGAATCTTCACGCCGCGCCACTTCGATCGCGTCGCGACGTTCCTTTGCTGCGGCAACTGCCCTTTTCGCATATTCAAAGCCCAGCTGTGCCTCTTCGAGAATGTCTTGAGCACGTGCAAGTTCCCGCCTACGCCGTTCTTCCCTGCGCTGGTAGGCAATTCTTTCTTCGCGGCTACGGGCGGCTGCCTGTCGAAGATTACGGGCACGCGAGGCTGCGCCTCGCGATTCTTCTTCTGCTGCACGCAAAGCAAGGCGTGCCCCAGTTTCTTCCTCCCGTGCCGCGCGCGCTGCAGCTGCACGTTCTTCGGCGAGGCGAGTCGCGGCCTCGAGATCAACATCGGGAGCTTCAAGTGCGCCGGTGCGCGCGCGTTCCTGTGCATTTTCATGGGCGATGCGCGCTTGCTCAAGCTGCTCTTCGGCGCGTTTAAGGGTCTCTTCGGCACGCGTTGTTTCCGCGTGAGCGGCACGAGCAGCACTGTGAACGCGCGCCGCCTCCTGTGCGATCTTCGCTTGACGCGCGTCCTCTTCACGCAGCGCCTTGAGTGCGTCATTTGCTCCTCGCACGGCTTGGTCAAGAGCAGCGTTGGCTTCACTCAGTTGTTTTTGGGCATCATTTTCCCGCTTTAATGCTTCCGCAGCCGCAGCCGCCGCTTCCTCGTATTGTGCCCGCAAGGCAAGAGGCGAAGCGCTCTCCTCCCCCGCTACCAGCACGGACGAGGGCGTTACAAGGTCCCCGTGCACGGTTGCCACGCACTCAATTTCTGGACGGGCGATAGCAATTCGGGCTTCTTCAATAGTCTGCGACACCCACGAGCCGTCAAGGAGCGCATCAAGAAGAGCAGAAAAACGCTCCGAGGCGACGACGTCTCTGGCCCATTTGCCCGGAATTCCCTCAAGTGGGACCGGCTTGCGGTCAGTCGCCACGCAATCTGCGATGAGAAAACGAACTTGTCCCTGGCCACGCACGTCGGCATCGCGAAGGTTTTCCCACGCATGTTCGTGTGTATCCATCACCAACGCGTCTGAGAAGGGGAAAAGCAGCTGAGCAATCGCATTCTCATATCCAGCATCGACATGGACGCCACTGGGCAGATCGCCCATCGATCCCTTAGCTTCCATAAACGAGGCGGTACCGTCGCTGGGAGTAAGAGTTTGAGCGAGCGCGTCACGGCGCGCTTCCCAACGCGCGCGTTCAGCTCGAGCGTCGCGTTCAAGTGCAAGCAGCGCATCGACCTTTTCGCGTGCTTCTTCTCGAGTTTTTTGTGCAGCGTTGAGTGCTTTCGAGGCGAGTGAATCGTTGCTGGGATTATCTTCCGAATAGGCTTGCGCTTCCTGCGCGGCCTTCGCCTCACGCTCTCGGGCCGCTTCTACCTGGGTCTTCGCGCGCTTTGCTTCCGCTTGGGCAAAATCAAGGCGCGACGATGCCGAGGCGAGCCCCGCACTGAGGCGCGCACTGGCCTCGCGGTAGTCGGCGAGGAGTCGGTTTGCTTGCGCCAAGGCACGCTGGGCCTCGTCATCGAGGCGTTCGGCTTCGCCGCGAAGACGAAGAGCCTCGTCAACCCGATTCTGGGAGCTTTGGACTCGTTGAAGAATCTGTGCATCCTCGTGGCTGGCGGCTTGCGCGCGTTCATCCAAGGATGCGGGGTCTTCGGTTTGAGGGGCCAATTCTGGCTGGGAATGGGTCAAAACGCGCTCGCGAGCGATCGTCATGGTGGCATCGAGACGCTGGGAAATTGCGGTGAGCGATTGCCATTCTTCCATTGCCTGTGCAACCTGCGGATGCCTGAGGCGCTCTTCTTCTTCCAGGCGTCGAATATCGGCACCCCTGAGTGTTTCTTCCTCTTGCAGGTGCGCTAGGCGTTCGTGCTGAACGTCGGCATCATCAGATCCGCGCTGAAGCCGATCTCGAGCGACCACCAGATCATCGGCAAGAAGACGCGCTTTTGCGTCGCGTACACGCGCCTGAATGAGCGAGGCTCGTCGCGCAATCTTCGCTTGGCGCGCAAGAGGACGCAGCTGGCGCTCGATTTCTGAAGTGAGGTCGAGGACCCGGACCAAGTTTTGATCCATATCCCCAAGTTTTTTCAATGCGCGTTCTTTTCGCCTGCGGTGTTTGAGAACTCCCGCAGCCTCTTCAATAAAACCGCGACGTTCTTCCGGTGTCGACGACAAGATCGTATCGAGCTGCCCTTGCCCGACAATGACGTGCATCTGACGGCCCATACCGGTGTCAGAGAGCAATTCTTGGATATCCAGAAGTCGAGCTGGCGTTCCATTAATCGCGTATTCGCTGCCGCCGCCTCGGAAAAGAGTACGACTGATAGTGACTTCGGAGTAGTCGATGGGAAGGAGGCCGTCACTGTTGTCAATAGTTAAGTCGACCTGTGCTCGTCCCAAGGGCGCGCGGCCCGAGGTTCCGGCAAAAATTACGTCGGCCATATTCGCGCCGCGAAGCGTTTTTGCACCTTGCTCACCCATGACCCACGCTAAAGCGTCGACGACATTGGATTTTCCAGAACCATTGGGACCGACCACGCAGGTGATCCCAGGTTCCAGGCGCAGAGTCGTTGCACTTGCGAAGGATTTGAATCCTCTCAGTGAAAGTGTTTTAAGGTGCACGAATCTAAGCCTAAAGCTTCCTGAAGATATTCAGCAGAATTTCGATCAACTTCCGTGTCCTTGGAGCATTTCCCGGACGCATCGAATCGCTTCTTCACGCTCGAGGCCCTGAGCACGGACAAGGATGTGCTGGCCCTGGCGGACCCCTAAGGACATGAGTTCCAAAACGGAGGAAGCATCAACATCATTGATCCAGACCTGCGCATCAATTGGAGCAAGAGCTCGGACAAGGAGCGCGGCAGGACGGGCATGCAGGCCAGCAGGATCACTGACTGTCATTTCTTCTTCAAGAATCTGCTGCGAGGTAATTTCAAAAATTCGCGACGATGAAGAGGGCTCCAGAACAACACTCGTGATCTGCGAAATTTCTGTGCGGGCGCGCTCCGCCAAGTCGATGGCGCTTTGACAGGCAGCAACCGCCACTTGGGCAAGCCCAATACCGCCATGGGCTGCCACCGCAGCAGCAAGAGTGCCTTCGACCAAGGGGGCAGTCACACACATGCATTCTTTCGGGTTCCCGCGTAGCTCAAGGACGGTCTGGGCGACCATGGTCGAAGAACCCACGTCTGTCAGAAGAAGAACACCACGCCGGCACGAGTCGCTGCCGGGTTTGTGAATGCGTGCGAGCGCTCGGTCAAGGGCATCTTCGACCTTGTTCATAGACGTGCCTAAACCGCCGGTATCTTCCCCCGCAGCAATTTCGAAATGGATGTCAGGAGCCATTTGAGAGGCAAGTTCAACAACGCCTTCAGCAAGTTCCTGACTGTGCGAGATGATCACGAATGCAACACACGCCATTGTTATGTCCTAATAGTCGGCGGCAGCACAGGCTGCCTGCATGATGATGATTGCTGAAGAGACAGCCCCCGGATCCACGTGTCCGATCGAGCGTTCTCCAAGATAAGACGCACGTCCTTTGAGCGCCTTCATCCCTTCAGTCAGTGCAGCTCCACGCTGTGCGGCGTGCGCAGCGTCTTGCAGTACCTCGTTGACGTTTTTTCCTTGCGAGGCCGATTCCCGTGCGATTTGCGCTGCGGGAAGCCACGCATCGAGCATAGTTTTGTCACCAGCACTTGCATTACCACGCTGCGAAATTCCCTCGGCAATAGCCTCATACAAGACTGCGATTGCCTCGCTGGCTGGACAATCCGGATTTTGTGCAAGGGCTCGGCCACCTCTGAGAAAACCAGTTCCGTACAAAGGACCGGAGGCTCCCCCGACATGAGTCATCAGAGCCTTAGCAACCAAGGTGAACCCTTCGCACAACGAATTCCACTCGGAATCTGCGAGGGCTTTCTCAACCTGTGCGAAACCACGCGTAATATTCGTACCATGGTCACCGTCACCAATTTGGCGGTCGAGTTCGGTCAGGTTTTCTTCTTCACGAAGTAAGGAGGCTGCGCACAGACGCATCCACTGGGCAAACCACTGTGTGTTGATGGTGTTCATTTCATTCACTCCATGCGGGGGCAAGGGTCGGAGCATCATAAAGGGCAAGGATATCCGGACGTGCGCGCATTAAGGTCAGCGACAAACCGTCCATATCGACACTGGTGACAAAACGCCCACTCTTCATACGAGCGATAGTCTCACCGTTGCAACGCGCATATTCTTCTACTGCGGAGCACGCATATGTCAAGTCTTCTTCTGGGGCAGATCCCAAGTTATTCACCAGAGCGACCAATGGTTCATTACTTGAAGGAATCTGACTAAAGACTTCATGGACAGCACGTGAAATGACCTCGGAGCGCGCCGAATATGGAAGTGTTGAAATACCTTTTTCACCGTGGATTCCAACTCCTATTTCGGCATGCCCTTTGGCAAGATCAAAGGAGAGCTTTCCATCGGGCATTGTAGGAGCACGGAAACAAATGCCATAACTGACGATTGTTTCTTCAATTTCATCCGCAAGCTCGCTGAGCTCTTCGCTTGTCATTGCGAGCGCTGCACCGGCACCAAGAATCTTCTCATATAAGACTGTACCGGCAACTCCTCGTGCCCCTTGCGAAACTCCGCGAGTTGCCAGGTCATCATGAACGTATACCAGCGTGCAGGCAATACCTGTATCTTCGAGGAGTTCCACTGCCAGTTGAAAATTGAGCACATCCCCGGTGTAGTTCTTGACGATCGCGAGAACTTCTTCAGCAGGGGTCTCTTCGATCATTCGAGTGATGAGCTGAGCAATGTCCGGTGCAGAAGGTGCGGTGAAGTGTTCTCCGGTCACGCATCCACTGAGCATCCCTCGGCCAAGAAAACCTGAATCCATGGGTTCATGTCCCCCGCCACCACCAGAAATCACGGCGACGGGAACAGAGGGCGATGAGCTCACGGCAAGCTCTGTGCGCGAGTAAGTCAACCCTATCTACCCCCTGAGCTGGATTTACTCAAAATCATGCCATGCTCGCCATGAAATTACTAGGGGCGAATTCCCATGAGACGCAGGACTTCGCCAGCTAAGAGGACTGAGCCAAAAACAACAACGCCGGTTGCGGTGGCGCTCTCGTCCCCGGCCTCGCCAAGGTTAACGGCAGCGGCAATTGCTTCGAGGATATCTTCGTGGACTTCCACGCGGTCTTCCCCGAACACATCGCGCGCGATTGCGGCAATTTCTTCGGCGGGTTTTGCGCGCACTCCAGGCATCTGTGTGACCACGAGGGAGTCCAAGTAGGGCTCAACCTCGCCGAGCACACCTTCGATGTCCTTATCCCCCATCCCCGAATAGACGCCAACAACGCGTTCAAAATCGAAGGCCTCGGAAATGGACTCACCCAGGGTGTGTGCACCGGCAGGATTGTGCGCCGCGTCGACAATAATCGTCGGCGAGTGGCGCACGACTTGCAGGCGTCCCGGTGAAGTAGCGGCAAGCATTCCGGCCTCGACAAGACGAGCATCCAGCGCACGCCCGCCCATGAAGGCCTCGACGGCTGCGATCGCAGCTGCGGCGTTGTTCGCCTGGTAGCTACCAAATAGAGGAACGAAAACGTCCTCATAGACTGCTGCTGGGGTACGGACGGTAATCATTTGCCCGCCAACGCCTAGCTGGCGATCGAGGACTTCAAAGTCTCGACCTTCGAGGCGAACAATTGCATCGACGCTGGCCGCACGCTCTTCAATCACCCGCAGAGCTTCTTCCTCTTGGCGGGCGACGATCACGATCTGACCGGGCTTGATGATTCCTGCTTTTTCTTCTGCGATCTCGCGAATGCTCGATCCAAGCCACTTTTCATGGTCGATCGCAATCGGCATAATGACGCTGACTCCAGCATCAATAACGTTCGTCGCGTCCCATCTGCCTCCCATTCCAACTTCGACGACGGCAGCGTCAACGGGGTGATCAGCAAAGGCAGCGAAAGCCATAACAGTGAAGACTTCAAAGAATGACAGACGGGTTCCATCTGCTTCGGCGTGAGCACGGTCAACCATTTCGATGTAGGGAGCAATATCGTCCCACGTACGCACGAATTCTTCCGCGGAGATCGATTCTTCTTCGATGGTGATTCTCTCGCGGACATCAACGAGGTGTGGAGAGGTGAATCGTCCGGTTCGCACGCCGCTTGCCGCCAAAAGCGCATCAATCATGCGTGTTGTTGAGGTCTTGCCATTCGTGCCGGTGATGTGCACGCTGGGATAGCTATTTTGGGGATCTCCCAAGATATCGAGCGTTTCTTTCACACGATCCAAGGTTGGCTGAACCTGATGTTCGGGGACCCTCGCGATGATTTCTTGGTAGATTTCCTCAACGCGCGCTTCAAGTCGCGCGCTGTGGGCAGCATCTGAAAGAGCTTCGCGGTGTGCGTCTTCGTTGCGACGTTCAGCCAGCTCTTCTTCCCAGTCTTCACCCCACTGGGAGTAGTCGCCTTCAAGCTCGGCGAGGATCGAAGGATCTGGACCTAGGAGCATGGAGTTCAGCGCAAGCGCTTCGAGGGCAAGATCGCGTTCGTCGGGCTCAGTATCGGCTGACTCATTGTCGAATTCCTCTTCGTCAACACGGTCGGCTTCTTCGAGGTAGGGAATGAGGTCCGCTGGAATTGTCCCCGGACGCTGCTCTTCTTGCGAAGCGGGAGCGGCTTGCTCTGCTTCGTCATGCGAATGATGCGCGAAGAATGATTCCCCGGTCATGAGTCCTCCCTAAGTTGAGCTGGGCCTATTCTATCGACGAGGCCATGGGGGCGCCGCGTTTGTGGGTATCGTTGCGTGGATGGGAAGGAGGAGATTTCGCCCAGATGCGTGCTGGAACGTAGACTGAGACCACTTAATCGTTAAACGAGGGAGATTCTCGAGGGTCTTATGTCTGATTTTCCACCAAATTCCGGATACCCAGCTCCCCAGGGTCCTCCTGTGATCCCTCAAGGCGGAGTCTACCCGCAGCCACAAGCTCCTTATCAGGCTCCTCAAGCTCCGTATGCCGAACCTCCACGGAACCCCACTTCTAAGGGACCGATCATCGCGTGGATTGCCGTACTGACCGTTCTTGCATTGGTCGTTGTCTTTTTCTTGTGGCACACGTCCGGCCGCGGTACCTCACCGACGCCAAGTCCTACTGCCCCTGATCCCTCGTCTTTCTCATCTGCCACCCCCAATCCGAACCCTTCACAGTCCGTCGATGATGGGATCGATGAAGAAACCATTTCGGGAAGCCGTGGAGCTTGCTGGAGCGAAGCCACCAAGTCCGGGAAGGTGGACGCCGTAAAAGAGATTAAAACAAAGTCAGTGCACTTTGAAGGAAAATTCGGCAACGGCGACATGAAGTACACGTACACGGGCACCTTGACCGGCTACGCAAAGGGTTCATCTGCACAGAGCAGCTTTGAGATCGTCTGCAGCGTTGTTCACGCTCAAGCAAGCGACACCTTCAACGTTGTAGGAGATGTGGGTCTTACGCCGCTCGCCGATCCCTCACAGTCTTCTTCACCATCTCCGACATCGACGAGGAAGTACCATGATGATGACATCGATGAGAAAACATGGATGATCATCACTGAAAAGTGCACAACTGCTTCCACGCAATCTATTCGTGACGATTACAAAGTCATGGCGATGATGCCGGGATACCTCAAGAAAACAGCGACATTAAGTAATGGTAATGAGGTGTACGAGCTGACTGGAAAAGTTCATGCAGAACGTAAGTACAAGGAAGCTACCGATTTCTCTTCAAGCCTCTTCCAAATGAAGTGCACCGCTACTCATATGAAGGCAGATGATTCATATGACGTGAAGGCAGAGATTGACCCGAATCCGATCCAATGAACGAGGAACTCATGTCTGATTTCTCTCCCACCCCGGGCTACCCGGCTCCCCAAGGAAGCCCACAGTTCCCGCAAGGAAGCGTGTACCCACCGCCTCAGGGACAATATCCCTCTCCGCAAACGCCGAATCCACAGCCGGCAACCTCAAAGGGCATCATCAAGCTCATTGTCTGGATTTCAGTTGTCTTCGCACTTCTTGCGGTCGCAGCCTTCTTCACTTGGCGAGCTTTAACTCCGGGAACATCTCCAACTCCATCCCCGGTATCACCGTCATCGAATGCCACTGCTTCTTCTGACACCGAAGAAAAAGTTGACGAGTTCGTCGGACAAAGTGTGGTTACTAACTGTCGGATCGGCGTGTTAAACACCTCTCGGCTCCCCCAGTTTGAAGGAATCCGGGCGCTGACGATCAAAGAAATCGGACGCTACGGTGATGTCGGCACTCAATACATGATGACCGGTTTAGTTTCGGGATCAAGCGGATCCAGTGCCATAGAAACCTATCGAATGACGTGTACCACTGTTGTGGCAGACGAACCAACACAGGTCGGGATCAGCTTTGTCTTCGATACCACCAGCGTAGAGATTGAACCCAAGCCCGTTTCAACCCCCGCTGTCTCAGATAGTTCAACTCCGACACCCGTTGTTAAGAAGACCCCATGACTGATTTCACACCTTACCCCGAATACCCTTATCCCCAGGAAGCACCACAGTCTCCACAAGGCGGAGCTTACCCGCCGTTCCAGGGACAATACCAGCCCCAGCAATCCCCATATCCTGCCCCTCCAAAGCCCCCAGTTAATAAAGGGCCGCTCATGATCTGGGTTGCGATTGCTGCAGTCCTGGCGTTGGTTGCTGTCTTTTTCTTGTGGCGCAGTTCCACACCTCAGGTGGCACCGACTCCTGCGCCGACATCTGCGTCACCTGTTCCAAGCGAACCAACGTCAAGTGCGTCCCAGTCGGCTTCTCCAACGAAGAAAAAGACTTCTGCTACGCCGACACCTACTCGTTTCCCCGACATCGACTACAACACGGCAATTCTCGTTGAGAAGAGCTGCACCGAGGCCATTAAACAGAATGTTGACCAGAAGTACGACCGAACCGAAGTCGATGACATGTATAGGTCTGAGACTCCAAATGGAGACATGAATTTCCTCGTTTCGGTCTCCGGATACAAAGGCGACACTCAATACCTTCTTGAGTGCAAGGTCACTCACCCCAGGTGGAGTGAAATCTGGGCAACGGAAGAGATCACTGTGCACGAAAATCCCGTCAAATAGGACCCTTCTTTCCGTCATCTGTAGTAGTAAAAGAGAATTATTCGATGTCTAACTTCACTCCGGCACCAGGATCCCCAAGCCCTCAACCCTACGGCGGCGGGTACACTCCGCAAGGTTCATATCCCCAGGCTCCATATTCTCAAGGCCAGTATCAGGCCCCACAGGGAGGTTACCAGCCTCAACAAGGACCATATCCGCCTGCGCCTCGCTCATCATTCAACAAAGGCCCTCTATACGTGTGGATCGCCGTAGTTGCGGTTCTTGTACTGCTTCTTGCTTTCTTCCTCTGGCGTTCTTCGAGCACGAGCGTTTCGCCCGCGCCCACTCCGTCTATTTCTTCCCCCACACCCGTTCCCACTTCTTCCACGCCAACACCCAAGCCGACCTCTCCTTCACCCAAACCCAAGACTTCAACGACTGCGTCAAAATCTCCCACGGCAAAATCATCCTCACCAAGCCCCTCTAAAACTCGCCACGAGGGAATCGATGACAAAACTGCGATGCTCATCGAAAAATCTTGTTCGATCACTGCCAAACTGAACAGCAGTCGCCCCATTAACGTCGTCTTTGTCGACGAAATTCAGATCGGCGAAACGCGTTCGAATGGTGACCAGCAATATAACGTCAAGGGCCATGCCTTCGAAGGACAAACCAAGTATGAGGCTCGCTGCACGGTCGTCCATGTAAAAGATGGTGACCTGTGGAAGACAGAGGATTCATCGATTGGGACAGATCCGATTGACTAAGGAGATCCAGCTCTTCCTTGAGGTGTGAGCATCCCTAGTAGGCGTGTTATCCGCGCAGGAGCTCCCATGACATTTGTCATGGGAGCTCCTGCATCAAAGGGCACTTTCCGCCCCGCATGGACGCGCGCAAACTGGGAGCCATGAACGCACAAACAACGCCCGCCCTCCAGGCGACGAACATTCACCAGTCTTTCGGCCACGTCGACGCCCTGCGCGGCGTGAACCTGACCCTCATGCCCGGCGAAATCGTGGCGCTCCTCGGCGTCAACGGCGCAGGCAAGAGTACTTTCCTTGACATCGTCCTTGGCTTGGC
>CAUTOM010000045.1:0-14959 GCA_963540435.1 uncultured Actinomyces sp. | reverse complement strand
GATCTTGAAGCGGGCGGCCAACCAAGAGGCCCAGAATCGGGAAGGTCATGCGCGGAAGCTTCAAGAGCTCAATTGTGCGCTGGGGTCCTCTCAGAAGAGAACCGAGGTAGACCGTGCCCAAGCCCATTGATTCGGCGGCAACTTCCATATTGTGTGCGGCAAGGACCGCGTCTTCCATTGCGGCAAGGAAGAGGTTGGTCCGCTGCAGGGGAGCGATATCCAAGCCAGCTTCTTCACGGATGCGCGCATTGCGGTACAGGTCAACGACAAACATGAAAAGGTCGCCCTTAGAGGTGCCCACATAGGGCTGCTGCGCAACCTCGGCAAGCTGATCGCGCAAGGCTACATCGGTCACGTGAATGATGGAGAACTGCTGACGGAATGACGAGGTGGGGGCGCGACGCGCAACATCAATCAGTGCATCGCGATCCTGCGCACTCAGCGGAGAGTCCTCAAACTTTCGGATTGTGCGGTGCGCACGCAGCACATCAATCGTTGGATTGGTCACTCCAACTTCGGGGACCTTGCGGTAGTCTTCAGCCTGCATTTTGCTCCTTCGGTGGCGACGGTCGCTCTTATTGTCCGTTTTTCGGCTATTTTTCGCCAGTGCATCCCACTTTTGCGTCAAGCGCAGATCATCCTCACCCTGGGACTTTGGCAGCATTGCTCATCACAATTTGGTCGCAGTTTCGGTGCAAACTTCCGAAATGTGGAGTCTGAGATGGACGCTTTTCCGAGGATGGCTAGACTGAGGATCATGCGTAAATCTCTCATTGCAACTATGTCCATTGCCGTCATGGCAGCAACCGGTCTTGCCGCTTGCTCCAGTGGCCCCTCATCAGCAACTAACGAAAAGTTCATCACCAAGGATCCCGCCACAGTTGTCGAAACCGGCGTGACACTCCCCGAGCAGCGTGACCTCGAGTTCAAGCTCGATGGCAGCGCCTCGAAGGCAAAGGTCGAAATTGCCGACGCGGAGATTGCCGAGCAGGTCAAGGGCTCCAAGAACGTTCGTATTCATCCCAAGAAGGTCGGCGAAACCACCATTAAGCTCACCGATCCCAACGGCAAGGAATACCAGATTCCTCTCGAGGTTGTTGCAGGTAACAACTGACATTTATTCACTCTCGTCCCCGGGGCGCAGTTCAAATGAACCGCACCCCGGGGCGTTGTTTTACTTAAGTCATCAGAGTCATATTCATGTACTTTTCCTTGAACTTGTCTAGAAAATACGTACATGAAAGATATTGACCTGTATATGACCTACGTCATATATTATCGCCTGTCCGCAGATTGCAAAGGAGCATGAGGTGACAAGCATTTCCCCTCCGGTCTACGAACAGATCGCACAGACTATCAGACGCCAAATCCTGGACGGCGATCTCACCGCCGGTTCACGGATTCCTTCTGAGAGCATTCTTTGCGAACAGTTCTCGGTGACCCGGGGAACAGTCCGCCGCGCACTCCAAGTCCTCAGCAGTGAGGGCTATCTTCGGTCCTACCAAGGTAAAGGAACCTTCGTTACCTCACAGGAAAACAAGCGTGTCTTGTGGGGATTCGGCTCATTGACCGACCGCCTCGAGGGAACAAGCGACCACGCGCGCGCACGCGTCTTGGATCACTCGGTGGTACTGCGTCAGAATCGGCCCTTCCTACGCCTCAAGCGCCTCCGCTTGATTGAGAACGACAACGGTTCTTTCCCAGTGAGCCTCGATATTTCTTTCCTCCCGATTGATCTATTCCCCGGCATCCAAGAAGTTGATTTCGCCGATGCCTCGATCTATCACATCCTTCGCGATGCCTATCGGACAACTCCGAAGTTCTCGGTGGTTTCGATGAGCGCGCGAAGCATTGACCAAGAAACCCGAACAGTGTTGGGCGAACCCGTGGGAACGCGATGCCTGCTTCACGTCACAGGATCAACCTACGACCACAATGGCGCATGCATTGAAGACAGCGAAGTCACGTACTCCACACGCGTCCAGGCAACCATGACGATTGATCAGGTCAGAGGATATGCCGAACCTGTAACTCTCAAAGAGGAGAATACCCATGTCTGCTAAGCAGATGAACAAGATGACGCTCTACGTCATCCCCATCGCCATCGCTCTTAATATTGTTGTTTCCAATATCGTTTTTGCCCTCAAGCTCCCAATTTGGCTTGATTCGATCGGCGTTGTACTCACCGCAGTCATCTCCGGCTTCTGGCCAGCAACGATCGTCGGTGTTATCACTGGCCTTGCATCTCTGATTACGAACCCCTCCAATATCTTCTACATTCCGCTTTTCGTTATTACCGGTGGAGTCGCGACAATCTTGTCCCACTACAACGGCTATTCGACATTCCTGCGTTCATTACTCTCGGGAATTATTGGCGGAATTACTACCGGCGTATCGGGATCACTTATCACGATCATCGTGTACCACGGTTTGTCCTCAACAGGAACAGGCATCATTGCTGGCCTCTTGCGTCAGATTGGTGCTCCAAACTGGTTGGCAGCAATGAGTGCCGGCGTTTCAGGCGATATCACAGACAAAGTCATCACAGCTCTTGTCGTTTTCTACATTTTGATTGCCTTGCCACAGCGCACACTTGCGAAGTTCCCCAATGGAGAGAAATACCTCCAGTCTCGTCAAAAGGTTACAAAGTAAGCATTTAGACGCAGACGAAGTAATGTCATGACTACGGCTTCCAGCCAGAACACCGCGGAACACACCACGATGCGGCAGGCAATTCTCGACGAGATTGCGCAGGATGTTCCACAACGATTCGTTGAGAGAATTCACCCTCTTCTGCGCCTAGCCATACCAGTGATCCTCATGATCGGGGTTCTCAGCACCGGCGATGCACCGACATACTATGCCTTCTCAATAGTGATCATCATTGCCTCCACTCTCTTCGGAGTTTTCTCGGTGTTCTGGCCAAGGTTTTGGAAGATTGGCACAACGATTGCGGTTTTTACCCTCTTTGTTCGCGCCTTCTTCGAATACGGAGATTCTGTTCTCTTCCATGTTGGCCCCCTAACTGTCACTCAAGAAGGGGTCGATTCTGCAATTTGGTACATCGCCATGTTGCTCGCGGTATGCGCTCCACTCATTCTTCTGAGTTCAATACTTTCCCTCAAAGACATGGCTCAGGCTCTTGAGACTATGGGAGCGAGCCGACAAGCCTCTTATGTCGTCATGAACTCCATCCGCTTGGTCCCTGAACTTGGACAGCGCGCAAGTGCCGTCCAAGA
Organism: uncultured Actinomyces sp.; assembly: GCA_963540435.1. GTDB lineage: Bacteria > Actinomycetota > Actinomycetes > Actinomycetales > Actinomycetaceae > Pauljensenia. Next base: position 11,720 of record CAUTOM010000045.1, on the reverse strand, counting down.
TGCTCAACGATCACGCGGGATCCAAGTGGACGGAAGTCGCTGGATTCGCCTACGCGCGTTACTTCCAACGGTATCTCCGCTGGTTCTTTCTTCTCTCGCAAGCGTTGAAGAACGCGCGATTGCAATGGAAGTTCGCGGTTTTGGTGTCTCAAAAGATACACAGCTTCTCAAACCTCACCAAAAGTTCTCTGTTAGGGACGCTCTTTACCTACTTATCTCTTTACTTGTATCAACAGCCATTGCTTTGGGAGGTCGATTCCTATGGTGAACGCAATAAGCGTCACTGATCTTTCGGTTCGCCACCCACTAGCTCCGACCAATGCCCTCGACGGCATTTCACTTGAGCTCGAGCAAGGAAAGATCTACGGATTAATCGGCCCAAACGGATCCGGTAAGACGACTCTGTGCAATACTCTGCGCGGACTCATTCCCTCTATTCTTGGGGGAACAGTGACGGGAAGTATACGCATTCTCGGCGAAGATCTCAGCGAGCTGGACGAACGACAACTTGCAGCCTCTATCGGCCTCGTCTTCGAAAACCCCTACACACAACTCACAGGGGTGTGCACTACAGTCGTCGAAGAAATCGCATTCGGGTTAGAAAACCTTGGTTGGGACCGCGATCGCATGATTGATCGTGTCGCCCAGACTATTGTCGATACACATCTACAGTCCCTTGCCTTTAAAGACCCCCTCGAACTCTCAGGGGGTCAGCGTCAGCGAGTCTCGTTGGCTGCTGTCTTGGCCATGGATACTCCCATTTTGCTCATTGACGAACCAACTTCGCAGCTCGACCCTTTGACCACTGACATGATTCTGGAGGTAATTTACTCACTGAAGAACACAGGAAAAACAGTACTTCTGGCGGAAAACAAGGTCGATCTACTTGTAGATATCGTCGATGAATTTATCATCGTCGACCGGGGACGTATCTACGCTCAAGGAAGTGCACAACAAGTACTCCCCAAAGCACTGGAGGATGGCGTACGCTGCGGTTTCCCTGAAGTACTGCGTCTATCGGCCGAAATTGGGCGCTCACCATGGCTCACTCGTGAAGACGCCTGGGCTGACATCTCCGCATCTTCCCGAGTGACAGATCTCGGAGTACATCATGATTGAATGCCGCGATATTTCGTTCTCATACCCGGACGGAAACCTTGCTCTCGACAGAGTTTCCGCACGTTTTACTTCGGGCGAACGAGTTGCTCTTGTCGGGCAAAATGGTGCAGGAAAATCAACGCTTTCAAAGCTTCTCAACGGTCTTATCACACCCTCGTCTGGCGAAGTCTTCCTTGATGAGACAAGCCTTACACGTATGCGGAGTGATCAGATTGCCCAACGAATCGGCTACGTTTTTCAAAATCCGAATGATCAGATCTTCTGTACGAGCGTGCGTCATGAGTGTGCCTACGCTCTGGAACGTCGAAAGACGCTCACCACCGAAGAGATCGATCAGAGAGTTAGCGATGCTTTAGAAGTCTGTGCCCTCACGGGTGAGGCCGAGACTAATCCTTTGGATCTGCCTCTTGCTCAGAGGAAATTCGTCACCTGCGCCGCAGCTCTTGCACTGCGACCCGATTACCTCATCATTGACGAGCCCACCGCGGGCCTCGATGACATCGGGCGGGAAACACTGAGTGGAATACTCCAGTGGGCTTCCCAAGAAGGAATATGTGTCATTGCGGTATCGCATGACATGCGTTTCGTCATTGAAAATTTCCCCAGAGTTGTCGTCATGTCCGAAGGAACCATCATTTGCGACGACACTGCATCCTCTGTATTCGCAAACGAGGCGGTCCTTGAGCGCTCGTATTTGCGTGTTCCTCCAGGTGTTGAAGTTGCGCGTCGCGCGAATGCTTCACCGGATCTCATCACACTTGATACTCTGCGCGCATTTTTTAATCAGATCTTCACTACTACAGAAAGCTAGGAATAATGACTCCTTCCCGTAGTGCCTGTCTTGGAGAATGGCCACTCGACCGGTCAAAGCTCCTATTGGGAATGCTCCATCTTAAAGGCGAGGGACAGCAGGACATTCTGGACCGCGCCCGCAAAGAAAGTGAGATCTTCAGTGAAGAAGGTTTCGACGGGGTTATCGTGGAAAACTACTTTGGAAGCTATGACGATGTTGTCTACTGTCTTCCTCGTATTCTCGAAGAATTCCCTCAACTGTTTGTCGGTGTCGATGTCATCTGGGATAACGACAAGAGCTTCGATCTCGCCGTCGAGTACCAACTCCCATTCATCCAACTCGACTCCCTGGCGGGTCAGCTTCCTCCCGAGCAAGAACCAGCTTTTGAAGAGCGAGTGAACTGGTGCCAAGAGAACTCTCCCACTGTGATCTTGGGGGGTGTGCGACTTAAGAATCAACCCGTACTCAGCGGAAACTCTCTTGAAGAAGATCTTCACCGCGCAATGCGACGAGGTGATGGAATCATCGTCACCGGACGTGCGACAGGTGTTGAAACTGAGATCGAGAAAATCTCAACATTTCGCGAGATTATTGGTAATTTTCCACTAATTGTTGGCGCCGGAGTGCGTGCATCAAATTGTGTCGAACAACTGAGGATTGCCGATGGAGCAATCATTGGCTCTTCGTTGAAGACAGAAGGCGACGCCCACGGCGACCTTGAACGTCCACGTGTCGCAGAGCTTGTCCGCCTAGTTCGTCAACTTGAGGGGCACTGATGAAATCCCATGTTCGTCCCACTTATACGGTGGGTATCGATGATATCTCCGCATGGGGACAAGAATTATGTTTTTCTCCGGAGCACCCCACCGTCATTCAAGCATCCGGTGAAGGCTGGGAAGACTTCAAAAGCCGGGAGAAGATCAACAGCAATCCTGTTAACCTCGCAATGACCTTCGTGGAATACTTCGACACGCCCGTAACTGCACTCGAGCGACATGACCACACCCAAGAAACCTTGCTCCCAACCTCCGAACCTATCATCTTCGCAGTCTGTTCTTCACAGCACCCCGTACCAACTGCTGAAGACTCAGCATTTATTGTCATCCCACGTGGCTGTGCGATGATCCTCCATCGTGGGACATGGCATTCACCGTGTTTCGGAATTGATAGTTCGACTGCGTATCACTGGATTGCTGACTCTGACCCTCGTTTTCCATCCGAATGGATCCCCATCGAAGGCGGCTCTGTCACAAGCACGCTATTTGCTCACTGCACAGACGGAGGGCCGAGGAGGCACTCGTGAACGCACGTGTGACATTCATCGGGGAACCGATTATGGATGTCCTATGTCCGCTCGATCACTGGCCACAGCTGGGGGACAAAGCGACATTTTCTTCACTGGCTCGAATCCCGGGGGGGACAATCGCCAACATGGCTGTCGCTGCTCGTTGCAGCACAGCCGATGTTGCTCTCATTGGCTTCCTCAAAGATTGTCCCGATTCAGGTACTTTGCTCGATGATCTCAATAGCTGTGGGATCGATACTTCACTCATTACACAAATCGCTGACGGTGTTGAGCCAGTCTGTTTAGTGTTCATAACCGAAGGTTCTAACGCTGTCATCTACCCTGATCGCCAATCTGAAACAGTCACCCTAGATGGGCAAGCTCTGGAACGAATCTCGACTTCGACTATCCTGTGCTCGACTCCTGAAAAGATCCGCAGAGTGCGAAATAACGACCAACTTGCTAAGGCCATTTCCTCTATGCAAGTGAGCGATGGTCGATTCGTCATCGATGCAGACACTGGTGCCGAATTTGACCCTACTGATCCAATCCTGTCAACAGCCAATATTCTCATTGTCAATGAGTTTGGTGTCCGCAGATGTTTTGCGACCAGCTGGGATGACATTACAAACGGAATGCCCTTACTGACCAATGAACATAACGATGCGAGCTTGCCCCCGATTCTTATCGTAACCGGCGCGGAGAAAGGTGTTTGGGTCTATACCAGGGAAACAGATTCATGGGAACATTGCCCCGCAATCCCCAGGCATGTAGTTGATCCGACTGGTGCAGGAGATGCTTTTGTCGGAACCCTGGTTGCAGAACTGGCCCTCGACAAACCCCTGGGCTCCGCTCTTGATAGTGCAATCAGAAGCGGAGCCCAGGCAGTCAGCACCAAAGGCGCCAGGCTCGCACTCCCCTCAAGGGAGCACGGCCTCGGCAATCCCTAGAAGTGCACGCGGCGTGCGAGGGGTTCGCACTCCGCCAGCACTCGGCCGGCGCGGAAGTTCGCAAGCACGGGGGCACCGAAGCTCAGTGCGTGGAACCAATCCTCGGCATCCAGCACAATGAAGTTCGCCGTGTTTCCAACCTCAATGCCGTAATCGGAGAGATTGAGCGTGCGCGCAGCATTGTGAGTGATGAAGTTGTACGAGCCTGTGATCTCCGGGCGCGCCATCATCTGCGTGACGTACAGGCCATTGAGCACGACATCTCGCAAGTTTCCAGTCCCCATGGGGTTCCACGGGTCCTCAATATCATCCTGACCGAATGAGACGTTGATTCCTGCCTCGGTCAGCTCCTTCACGCGGGTGACGCCTCGGCGCTTCGGGTAGGTATCGACGCGCCCCTGCAGGTGCGTATTGACCAGCGGATTCGACACGAAGTTGATGCCGCTCATCTTGAGCAGGCGCACCAGACGCAGGAAGTACGCATTGTTGTAGGAGTGCATCGCGGTCGTGTGCGAGGCGGTCACTCGAGGCCCAATCCCGGCTTCGAGTGCGCGCGTGGCTAGGGTTTCCAGCCCGCGCGAGGCCTCGTCGTCGATTTCGTCGCAGTGCACGTCCATGAGCAGGTTGTATTCTTGGGCGAGCTCGACTGCAAAGTTCAGCGAGGACACGGAGTACTCGCGGGTGAACTCGAAGTGCGGGATGGCACCGATCGCATCCACACCCATTTCCGCCGCGCGGCGCATGAGGTCGCGTCCGTTGGGGAAGGACTCGATGCCTTCCTGCGGGAAGGCCACCAATTGCAGGGTGATGGAGTCCTTGAGTTCCTCGCGCAGATCGACGAGCGCGCGGAGAGCTGTCAGGTCCGGGTCGGTCACGTCGACGTGCGAGCGCACGTACTGGATGCCGAACTGTGCCTGCTGACGAAGTGCCCGGCCCGCGCGATCTTTGACGTCCTCGTAGGTCAGGGTCTGCTTGCGCTCACTCCACACCTCGATGCCTTCAAAGAGGGTGCCGCTTTCGTTGTAGCGCGGCTGGCCCGAGGTCAGCGCCGTATCCAAGTGCACGTGCGACTCGATATAGGGGGGCAGCACCAGCTTGCCCGTGTAGTCGCGGACCTCTTCGCCTTCACGAGGCGCCAGTCCCGCGCCGATTTCCGCGAACTTTCCATCCGTGATCCGAATATCGACTCCGGCGGGGCCGTCTTCAATGCGGACGCCTGTGATCAGCAGGTTCGCTCCAGCGCTTGCGGGGGTGGTCATCGACGGATTCCCTTCTCGATTGCGCTTCCGACGAAGTAGACAAGGATCGCGACGACCATGGCATTGATCGAGACGATTCCGAAGCCGGGGGTCAGCCAGCCGGTCAGTGCGCCTGCGACCAGGGCGACGATTGGCGCCCACTTGATGGTGGTTGCACTCTCACCCTCACTCACGTAGGTCTTCCTGCGAGCGAAGTAATCTGCGACGAGGACCGCGCCGATGGGGGGCAGGGTGGCATTGAGCAGGCTCAGCCAGCCGACAAAGTTGTCGTAGAGCCACAGGGCACCCAGAGTACCAATGACTCCAGCAACCAAGACCAAAGGCTTCTTGTTGATTCCGGTGATGTTCGCGTATCCAAGACCGGTCGTGTACAGGGCGTTGTTGTTCGTGGTCCAGATGTTTGCACCGAGGACGATGAGGGCGGGGATCAGCAGTCCCTGGGCCATCATGACGTAGAAGATGTCGTCCTTGCCGGTGAAGGCACCGCCGACCGCACCGAAGGAGAACATCAGGGTGTTGCCGATGAAGAAGGCGATGACCGTCGTGATGACCGCCGAAGTGGTGGTCTTAGCGAAACGCGTGAAGTTCGGGGTTGCGCTTCCGCCGGAGACAAAGCTTCCGATGACGAGGCCGATTGCGGTCACCGTGGTCATTCCCTGGTTTTGTCCGAAGACTGCGTGGAGGCCACCTCCGTCGTTCACTGCGGAGATCATCGAGTAGCTTCCGAGGATTGCGATCAGGGGCACCGAGACGAAGGAGACGATTTCGATGGCCTTGATTCCGAAGTAGGCCGATGCAGTCATAAGTCCGCCTGCAACGATGATGACCGGCCAGGGGCTGATTCCCAGAGTCTCTGCTGCGGGAATAGCGAACATCGCGACGCCGACACCGAACCAGCCCATCTGAGTGAAGGAGATGAGCGCCGAGGGGAGGTAGGAACCAATGCGTCCGAAGGTGTGGCGAGACATGAGGTCGAAGCTCAGTCCGGTCTTCGCGCCGATGTAGCCCAGGGATCCGGTGTAGACGGCCAAGATCGCGCCGCCGATGATCACTGCCCACACGTACTGTGAGTAATTGAGGCCGTTTCCAAGCTTTGCTCCAACGCTCATCGAGGCCGAGAAGAAGGTGAAGCCGAGCATAACAAAACCGACGGCCCAAAATGACCGTCGGTTCTGAGATGGAACTGCTTCAAATGAGAAGTCATCATCGTGTCGAGTGACTTCTTCTTTTTCTCGGGTGGGGGCGATCGTGCTCATCGGTTATCCTTCCTGCTTCTAAGGTTTCGTGGCACTACATTCGTAAACTTCATCAACCTGGTGCTGAACCAGCCCAAATTGCCAAAAGACTATCGCGCCACGAACACTCAATGCAAACCCATTCCATGTGAGACGTGACGCACCCAGAAAAAGACCGTGGCCCCACCTCTCCCTCCAAGGAAATGGGACCACGGCCACTACGGAGTTCCCCAGCGGCTACCGCTCGAAACTCCATTTTTCAGTCTGCCCTGAATGGCAATCCCACAGGTGAATGACTGTCCCGTTTTCGGAAGAGTCTTCCCGAACTGCCAGGCATTTCCCAGTCGCCACGTTTTGCAGTTGACCGCCTGACAACTGTCTCCATTCTTGCGTGGGCGCGGGAACGCAGTCCCACAAGTGAATGGGAGTTCCGTTCTCATTACGCTGCTCGAAGATGTCAAGGCACTTACCGGCCAGCATGAGTTTGCCCTGATCAAAGGTCACATTCTGCGCGTAGATCGGCTCGGAGACGCTTCGGTCAGAAGAAGTCGTGCGCGCACAATCCCACTCCTGAATCTTGCGACCATTGAGACTCGCGCCATCCCACAGGTCCAAACACTTCCCATTTCCATTGACCAACGCACCCTGCTGAAGCTGCGCGCTCGGAGCATTGTCAGGAGTATCGGCGTCCGAGTGACCGTCAGCGTTACCGCTATCCTTGTGCGCGGCCTCGTCCTTTTGCGTGTAGAAGAAGTCCCACACGGAGAGCACGTCTGCCGTGAAGTTCACGGTGAGCTGTCCCTGGTCGTTGGTTTTCACGGTGAAGGGAATCTCGCGAGCACGACCGCCGTCAACGTCGGGACTGACCGCGTACAAGTGCGCGGGAACTTCACCGTCGCCAATCGTGTAAGAGACGGGCAATCCAACCAGGGTCTCGGGCTTTGCGGTGGGATCACGCCACTTGTCGTCATTGTCCTTCTCGAGGTTGATCAGGTGAAGAACCTGAGTATCGCCATTGGTCATGGCGTTTGCCCAAATAGTGTTTGCGCTTCCGTTGGAGCTGACGTTATGCCCCTGGATCGACACTCCTCGGCTCACGCGGTGAAGGTCGGATCCGTAGAGAACATTTTCGTAACCGGTAATGACGTTGTAGTAGTTACGCAGCCAGTCCTGCAGCTCATAGCTCATGAACTTGATGCGGTCAGGGAAGAAGGGGCCATTGAGCATGTTGTTGTCCTGCCCCAGTTCCAGGTGGTGCGCGCCATTTGCCGCAAAGATCGCATCGGCCAGCTCAACGGAAGGAGTGTCGAAGGAGGAAACAGTCAGCGAGTCAACGTTGATATCCCCATAGTCGCCCTGATCGAACTGATAGGTGATCGTGTGATGTCCCTTATCCAGCCACGCGCTCTTGGCTTCGCCCGTACTCCACCGGCTCCAGATGTCAGAGTTGTCGTCGACGTGTGTCGGGCTTGACCCCATGTACATGACGCCGATCTTCTTGCCATCGACGTACACGCTGCGCACAGCCATTCGTCCGCTTGCATTCGCCCAGCGCAGGACCAGACCGTAGTTTCGACTCTCAGTGACGTTGACGTTGAAGGAGACAGCGTTCCCTCGCCATTCGGGCTGCTCAACGAAACCGTTGCCCGTGTAGCCCTCGTGGTCCGAGGCCGTGGGCAGTCCCGCGTGAGACGCGTCCTCGGCCTCGTATCGGTCGCCCGTCACGGAGTCGGAGTTCATGTAAGCAGCGACGACTGCGCTCTTGCCTCCGGACTCCTTGCGCTGACGTTCCAGATAGTCCGCCAAGTTCGAGTTCGAGGCCTGTCCGCCCCACAGCTCGGTGTAGAGGTAGTCGGCTTTGGACTGAGCCAATTGGCTGGAACCGTAGCCGTCAACGGCATTAAGCCCAACAGGCTTCTTCGTCTGTTCCGAAGTCTCGTTCACAAGCGATGCAAAGCCGGCTTCGAGGTCAACCGAGTTCCCGTTGACGTCCCATGCGCCCTGAGGGTTACCGAGCTGGTCGATATGCGTTCCTTCAAAGCCCAGTTCGATCTGCTTCTTGTACTGATCGATCATGTGCTGACGCCACTGAGTATTCTGCGGGTTCATCATGTGCAGGGTCGTGTCCTGCTGACCGGGAATCATGACGCTTGTCCACGGGACGCGGGTGTCGCCCTCGCCGCGGATGTTGATTGCCCAGTCACTACTCACGCCGTGGTCCTGGTATCCCTCAAGTGCTGCATAGCTCATGGAGTAGGGTAGCGAGGCAACGCCGGCATCGTCGCCCGAGGTGATGAATTGCTTGATAACGTCCGAGGAGAAGTTCCACTTCTTCCAGTCGCTCCACTGCGCTGCGACCTTGCCGTCTTCGTACTTCACTGGGTCTTCGTGACGCCACATCCAGTCGTAATACTGGAGCGAGTTGATGTGGTAGTCCTGGGCCAACTGATCGATGATGCCGTCCGTCTTTCCACTGAGATCAGCACTGTAGTTACCCAGGTAGCCAAAGCGCGGGTAACGTGTCCAGGTGCTAGAGACATCAATCGCCGTATTTGCTTGGGAATCTTCGGTGTCGACTTCCACCATGTAGCCCGTGAAGTCCGTGGCCGGGGGAGTGAAAGTCCAGGTTGTTGTGCCGTTTTCCGAGGCCTGGGTGCTGTAGTGATCGACTTGCTTTCCCAGGTGGGTGAGTGAGAAGTTTACTTCCCCGCTCCCTTGAGTTTGGGCAGTGACAGTGACGGGTGTTCCCGGCTCATAACGCGCTTTGTCGGCCCAGACTTTCGTAATTGTTGGGGCGGCTTCTGCTCGGTATTCTGCGCCGAGTACTGTCGCGCTTCCCGCGAGTACACCGGCGGTTACGAGCGCCCCGATTTTCTTTGCGGTTCCAATCCGCATGCGTATCCCTCACTCTGTTTTTCTGCGTGTTATCAGCGAAAACAGCCTGTTAAAGCTTCGCGATGACGCTACAAAGATCGCCTGAACGCATCCAGAACCATTCCTGCACGCAACAGTGGCATAACAATGAATGACAGCGGCTTAATTCTGGGCTAAAAAATCGTGAATTTCCAGCGAATTCAAACATGAATGGTCTCAATGGTTGACACGATGACTATCGAAGAAAAACCCGCGCCCTCCACGGAGCAAGCGGTGCACCCATCTCTTCCCACACATTCGCATTGGTCAGAACTGGGACAAACGCAGGCACGGCCTCGGAAATCTCTGAAGGAAGAACCGGAGCCAGATCTTTCGAGGAAAGATTTGCAATAACTACCAGCTCGCGCTCACCCAAGGTACGGCGGAAAGCGAAAATCTCACGATGCCCCACATCGATGCGCTCGAAACGCCCATCAGCGACAACCGGGAGGTGGTGACGCAGACGAATGAGCGCACGGAAGTAGGAGAATACCGAAACCGGGTCCCCCACCTGCTCGGAGGCATTGATTACCGGGTAGTTCGGGTTCAGAGCAATCCACGGTGTACCTGTCGTAAAACCAGCATTGTCCGACGCATCCCACTGGACGGGAGTGCGTGCGTTATCGCGGCCCATCGCGCGCAGGCCATCAAGGACGCGCTCGAGATCGTCTCCGTGTTCAGCGGCCACACGGTAGTAGTTGGTGGACTCGATGTCCTCAAAGTCCTCAATTCCCGCGAAGACCGTGTTTGTCATGCCCAGTTCTTCACCCTGGTAGATATAGGGGGTCCCGCGCAGGAGGTGAAGAATCGTCGCAAGCGCAGTCGCGCTGTCATACCAGTACTTTTCATCGCCGAAACGACTGACCGTACGCGGTTGATCGTGGTTGCACAGGTAGAGGCTGTTCCATCCCCGCTCGGCGAGGCCATCTTGCCAACGCGTGAGCGAATCCGCAAGGTCTCCAGCTTCCAGTGTGCGTCGGCCAAATTTTCCTTCGGGCAGGCCTAAGCCGACGTGCTCGAATTGGAAGATCATGTTGACTTCGTGGCGCGCAGGATCGGAGTAGAGAGGCGCATTTTCGAGGAGTACTCCGGGGGTTTCCCCGACGGTGAAGATCGCTCCGCGGCCTTCGAAGACTTCGCCGTGCATTTCCTGGAGGAATTCGTGCAGGCGCGGTCCCTCCATGTAGAAGGGGCTTCCGTCGGCAAGATCCTGGCCGGGATGACAGATGCCATCGGGAAGGCCGGGGACCTTAGAGATCAGGTTGATGACATCCATTCGGAAGCCATCGACCCCACGGTCTAGCCACCAGCGCATCATCTCGTAGACGGCCTGGCGAACTTCGGGGTTCTCCCAGTTCAGGTCGGGCTGTTTTTCTGCGAAGAGATGGAGGTAGTACTGACCGGTATGCGGGTCGTATTTCCACACGGGGCCAGAGAAGAATGACCCCCAATTCGTGGGTTCGGCTCCGGGGGTTCCGCCTTCAAAACCCGGACGCGGGTCACGCCAGTAGTACCAATCGCGCTTTGGATTATCGATCGAGGAACGCGACTCAATGAACCACGGGTGCTCGTCCGAGGTGTGGTTGACGACCAGGTCCATGACCAGTTTCATCCCTAGGGAGTGAACGTCTGCGATGAGTTCATTGAAGTCGTCCATGGTCCCGAAAGCGGGATCGATGTCCTGATAATCGGAGATGTCGTAGCCGTTGTCGGCTTGGGGTGAGCGGTAGATCGGCGAGAGCCACAGGACATCAACGCCGAGTTCCTTCAGGTATCCCAACCTGGAGCGGATCCCTTGGAGATCGCCGAAACCGTCTCCGTTCGCGTCGTTAAATGAGCGGGGATAGATCTGGTAAACAACCGCGCTCTTCCACCATTCGTCGGCCGGAAAGTGAAGTGCCGAGTGCGTCTCGGGAAGTTGAGTTTCATCGAATAACACAGAGAACCTGCCAAATCTTCGTTGGTGGAGGTGTGAATGCCCTGCGGGCCTTGAATGTTCGTGATCTCAGTGAACACCAACTTCTGAGCAATGTCTACACACGGCCCTCTGTCCCTCTATCCCTCTGTCCCTCTGTCCCCTCCCCTCATACCTTCCTGCTTTAGCTCGCTCACCTCCTGCTTTAGCTCGCTCACCTACGGCCTTAGAACAGTCATAGGCCCGGAGTC
>CAUTOM010000044.1:0-15109 GCA_963540435.1 uncultured Actinomyces sp. | reverse complement strand
CCGCGCGGCTACCCGGGCGGGACTTGGGATCATCGGCGTTCTCGTAGAAGCCCTTTTCCTTCAGGTGACGTTCGATCGCGCGAGCTTTAGCGAGGTCTCCCTGCTCGGCAGCAGACTTCTGGGTTGCGAACTCACGAATTTCATCCGGGACACTGGTGTCTCCACCGGTATAGGGCACGGCGTGTGTTCCGGAGAGCTGACCATCAGACCAGATCGGAACGATCATCGACTCCGTGGAGTACTCCATGTTCCCGCCCTGGACATTCTTCGTGGTCGACAGTGCGGCATTAGCCCAAGCATCGTAGTAAAGACCGTCCTGGAGAGTCGTCGCTTGCGCGGTAGCTTGAGTACCCGAGGCGGAAGCGTCCTGGTTGAAGACCATGGTCGAAGGGGTTCCCACGATGGGAACCCACGGCCCCAGAAGCTGCGAGGTCTTCAAGGACATCTGGGCGGTCGAGCTGCCTTCAACAGGCTTGTGCTGAGGCAAGGTCGATCCCACATGGATATAGCCGTTTGACGGTCCCCTACCCGGCGAGAGCATGGTCATCGTGGTGCCGTCGTAGCTATCCATGACACCGATACGCACGCGCGCGCCCTCGGGCAAACCATCCACGTGAATCAATGTGTCTTCTTTGAGATCCACGTTGTAGTGGCGGAAAGCAGACAGAGGCGAAGGATACTGGCGAGCATCCAACGGGGGCTGGACGACATCACGCAGAACGATACGCGAATACCAGGGGCCATAAAGGTTCGTCAGTGGAACAGCCGCGCCCGCAACCAGGGCAATCACCAAGAGTCCACCCGCAATTTGGCGTCCCACGTGGATCGTTCCCTGCGAGCCTCCCCGAGTTGTTTCACCCAGGGTCGTTGCCGCATCGGCATCGATCGCCCCTCCGACGCGAACGTCTAGACCGGCCTCGAGGCGACGATACTGTCCTGCCCACGCGCACCATCCCAAGGCGAGCGCCCACCACACGGCGACCAGGTAGATATTCGGGAAAGTTCCGCCTTTACCCCACGCGATGCCGACAATACCCATGACCGCAACGGGAATAACCGCCGCGATGGCGCGCCCTGACCGCAAAACAAGAAGAGCTGCGATGAAGGAACACAGGAGTCCCGTCAGCCACGGAACCATCGTGGGACCGATGTACGCCGAGGCCGGAGGGGTAACAGTTAACAGGTCTTTCCACGAATACACGACCTGCAAAACCAAGAGCTGCAGAGTCCGTGCAGTCGGAAGGCCATAGAAAGTCGTCGAGGGATAAGCAGCCACTCCGCCAACAAGGAAGTGGGTCGCAATGAGCCCCGCAATCGAAGAGATCGTATCCCAACGCCAGAAGGACGAGACCCACCCAACGAAAAGTCCCGCAGCAACGCCAGCACCGGCGGCACGCAAGCCAGCCCACGAACCGAATACGGCCTCGTGAATCCAGATTGTTGGAAGGAAAAGCGCAACCAAACCGATGAGGAACCAGGCGGGCAAACCTGCGCGCGATACTTGGAAGCCCGCGCGCGCATCAAGATGAAGGCCTTGTGTCGATGTTGTCATCAGGACAGACCCCCCGCTGCTACCAGTCGAGGCAGATCGTCAAGCGTAGGACAATCCGCCAAGGTTCCATGACTCAAGCGACGCATCTTCGGGTGTCCCGGGCGAACTCGGACAACTGCGCTGCGCACGTCGATCGGAATCGCGTTGAGTAACTGCGACGCCTGATTGTCATCGACAGTCGGGGCGACAACGACGGTGACGACGGAAAGGCCCGGGCGCTTTGCGATGGCCTCGCGCAGGCGAGCCATCAGGTCTTCCTCACCGGAATCCTGAATCGCACACAGGGCATCGAGCATTCGGGTTGCGGCAGTCGTCGTCACCCAATCGGTGACGGTTGACAGTGAGACATTTCGAGAAGCAGCCATATCTGCAACCGCAAGCGAAGCCGCAACCGACACCGCATTTTCAAAGGAATCTCGATCGCTCCACTGTCCAAGACGAGTATCCAAAATGATCAAGTGGTGAGAACGACGCGTTTCCTCGAATTGGCGGACAACCAAGCGGCCCGTGTGTGCGCTCATCGGCCAGTGCACATTACGCCGGTCGTCACCGGGAACGTAATCGCGCAAGGCATGGAAGGCCACGTCCGACGACGATAGTTTCGCGGTTGTCACGCCTTCGATGTCCGCGTGAATACCCGTGGCATCGAAAGGAATACGGATCGTCTTGGGGTGAACGTACAAAATCACAGGCTTAGACCAAGTGCCAATACGACGAATCAAACCCAAGGGATCGGCTCGAAGCGCACGAGCGGGACCGACGGTGACAACGCCACGGCGGTGAGTAACGACCGAGAAAACCTCACTCCAGACCTCATGACCACCCAAAGGCGGGACCAAGAACTGCAAGGCTGAGGACGCAATAGGAAGCTCGATCAGACCGCTGCGCGCACGGCGATCCGAGGTGTTTTCTGCGGTAATTTCGCCGACAGCCGTCTGCCCAGCAACGATGCGCTGGCGCGGAAGACGAATCGAGACCTTGTGAGGGGAGGGAACAATCACCCAGATGATGGCAATAAGGAGAGCCCCCGCACCTGCGCAGGCGATGAAGAATGCTTCGACCCAACCCCACAGGTACGAGACGAGTGCAGCAAGGAGTACCGAGGCGACAACAGCCCAGCCGACAGAAGTCACCGAACGCGCGCCGTGGCGCAGGTACTTCATACCGGGAGCCGAGGCAAGGGAGTGCACAAAACGCGCGATTCCCTGACGGAGCCCGCTCAGAGATTCACGCAGATTTGCGCGCGCCGAGGCCAAGGATGAGCGCTTCTCAGCACGCTTACCAGAAGAGTGCCTAGCCACGATCACCCACCTTTACTCGATACTGCAGCGATACGCGCATTGTCAGGCGCTCACCGCCGGAGCGGGAACCGAGGACAGTGCGCGAGCAATCACGCCCTGCGCGGTCGCTCCCGAGAAGGCTGCATCCGGGTCGACAACGATGCGGTGTGCCCACACGGGTGCAGCGAGCGCCTTGATGTCATCGGGAAGGACAAAGTGGCGGCCCTGAGCGGCAGCCCACACGCGCGCACACCGGACCATGCCGATGGCGCCACGGGTCGACACACCCAAGGTTGCGCTGTCATCTTCGCGCGTGGCCTCGGCAAGGGCAGCAACGTACTCGAGCACGGCGCGCTCGGTGTAGGTCTGCGCGGCCAAATCCGCCAAGCGCACAACCTGGCCACTATCCAGCAGAGGCTTGAGGCGCTTCGAGCGGTCCGGGGCCGCCGAACCGTCGAGAATTTCCGCCATGGCTGCACGCGAGGGGTAGCCGACCGAGGCCTTCATCAAGAAACGGTCAAGCTGCGCTTCGGGGAGCGGGTACGTTCCCGCCTGCTCCACAGGGTTCTGCGTTGCGATCACCATGAAGGGGCGAGGCGCAGCGTGAGTGACGCCATCGACCGTGACCTGCGCTTCTTCCATGACTTCCAGGAGAGCGGACTGAGTCTTGGGCGAGGCACGGTTGATTTCGTCAGCCAAGACGATGGACGCGAAAATCGGGCCCGAGCGGAAATGCCACTCGTTGTTCTTCTGGTCGTAGACATTCACGCCGGTGATGTCACTGGGAAGCATGTCGGGCGTGAACTGAATACGCGAATGAGTACCCGCAATGGTCGCAGCAATAGCGCGGGCAAGAGCGGTCTTTCCGGTACCCGGCGCGTCTTCCAGAAGGAGGTGTCCCCCGGCGAACATGGTTGTCAGTGCCAGGCGGATCACTGGTTCTTTATCCAGAAGCGCCTGAGAAATACCGCCGACGAGGCCAGCGAAGGTTTCTGCGAAACGCTGGGCATCTTGCGTGCTAAGCGCCATGGGAGGGACTCCATTCATCTTTCAGTTTCGAGTGATGTGCATATTGATTGTGGGTGGCGGGACTCGGTGCCCCGCGCGGGGTGGAGGGACGTGGTGTCACGGCTACCTCGCAACTGCGCAGGTGACTCTGCTGAGCAAAATCGGAAGATTACCCGAATTTGCCTTACTGAGTCGAACGCCCGTTTCGAAGGTGGAATTTGGTCCTCCTCGAGGAGTGAAGGTCGCGTAGCTCTGCGAGAAGTCATCCCACATCGAGCATCGCAGTGGCACCGCGTCACTTGCCCATGTCGAGGGCAATGTAATGCTGACCATCTGGCATTCCGCTAGCTCTGCCCCACGAGCATTCGCGGCGGTGCATTGAGATGTCGAACCGCTGAATGTACCGGGAATGTTAATCTTTGCGGTCTCAATGTTGGTTCCCGAGAGACGACCCCAAGTCGTTCCCAAAGAGTTTTGAGAACCGACAGAAACCTCGAGGACCTGCCCACCACTTGGGTTCAAAGTTGCACTTCCCTGCAGGACCTTGCCCTGCGTGGGGCTGGCAGGGCCAGACGAGTCCTTGTACCAGAGGATGACTTCATCTGGGGCAAGGTAGCCAGCAGGCGGGGTTGCATCCCAGCTAACGACGACTGAGGTACCGTTCAGAACCATGCTGTACGTGGGAGGTGCCGGCTTCGAGTTTGCCTTCACCGTGACGGGCACAGCGTTACCCGGCACATCTTGGCCGTTCACATTTCCAACCTGGCGGATGAAGATCTGGATATCACCATCGGCTCCGACATTAATGGTCTCGCCGCTGGTCACAGAATTCCACTGCCCATTTCCGCCAGAGCTTCGCGACCACTCCAAGTGCAGGTTGCGGTTATTGAAGCCCTGACCGGGTGCGACAGCGAGGCCGTTCACCTTGGTCAATCCGTGCTCGCCCGTTGCGGTCGAGGAGAAGGACGACACATTCGGGTTCAGAGGCGAGGTGTAGACCTGGAACGCAACCTCAGATGAATCCGAGCTTTGATCGCGCCAGTTGTAGGCGCGGATCTTCACACGGTAGTTCTCACCGGTAGTGAGTTCAGCCGTGTACTCGTTCTTATCTCCACCAACTTCACCAACGGAGCGACCGTTCACCTCGATGGTGTAACGCGTGATTTCCGCACCATTCGCGTTGGGGGTTGGCCACGTGAAGCGGACACGTCCGCGGTCACCTGAACCACCAAGGTTCTCGACGCGAATACCATCCGTGCGCTCAGGCGGTCCGAAGGGAACGACCTTCTGCGAGTTCTGAGACGTCGGTGAAGGTTCTTCGGCACCGTTACGCGCAGAGATCGCCACCGAGTAGGTCTGACCGTTTCGCAGACCATCGACTCGGTATTCGGTCACGTTTCCGGGGACCTCAATCTGGCGCGCGCCACCGTTCTCGTAGACGTAAAGCGTGTAATTACGGATTGCGGAGCCTTGGTTCGTCGGGGGTCTCCAGCGCACGATAATTGCACCGTTTTCAGCCTCGACGGTCGGAGGAAGCGGCGCTTCAGGACGCATATCAATGAGAACTTCAGCCGAGGCCGCCGAGGGATCGGAGGTACCGACCGCGTTGTGTGCGACAACCGTGAAGGAGTGGCGAACACCGTTCTCGAGGCCGCTTAACTGGCACGAGCCAGACTCGCAGGAATAGCTGCGGCCAGTTGCACGGTCCGTAGCAGTGAACCCGGTAATCGTCGCACCGTTATCTGCTCCCGCCTGGAAGGTGACCAGAGCAGAACCGGGGCCGGTCGCCGTGACCGAGACATTCGTCGGAGCATCGGGACGGTCACGGACAACGAGGCGTACCTTGCCTTCGACGATACGGTCCGGGTCACCGGTCGCATCCATCAAACGGTACCTAACCGTCATCTGCCCGCGGAATCCAACAGCGGGGGTGATATTCAGGTTGGTGCCCTGAGGATCAACGGTCCCTTCACCAATTTGGATGGAGGCACCGACAACGCGAATGGGCGTTCCCGGGAAGGGGTTGATCGTGTAACGAGTCAGATCGACGACTTCAAGTCCGCCCGATCGTGCTGTCTCCAAAAGTGCATCGGAAACCTGGATGAGGGGGCGAGTCGATGCGACAACCGTAATGGGCAGCTGACCACTGACCGCACCGGCGCCATCATCAACGCTGACGGTCACCATGCCAACCGGCCCCTTGGCACGGTCGACATCGGCGCGCACCAACAAGGTGTGTCCGTCAAGGCTAATTGACACGCCCTCGGGGAGGTTCGAAATCTCGTACTTGAAGCCAGCAGGATCCGCACCTTCTGGATCACGCACCATCTGTGCCAGATCGACTGCGGTGGCTTCTTCACCTGCAGCGACCCGAACTCCGGTCGGAACGAAAGTAACGGGCTGGTTTTGGGTCGCCTCGACCTTCAAGGGAATAGTCAGTGTCGAGGTCAACGCCGAGTCATCCCCTGCCGCTCCGTCGGAGACTTCGAAGGAGAAGGATGACTTACCGGACCACTCTGAATTCACATGGAAATGAACGTGGCGGTCATCGCTTAGGGTCATGCCCTCATCAATGCCGGCGGAGGGACGCAGTGTTGCCGCGTTGGTAATGCGCGGGCTGCGACCGTCACGAACAACGACATAGTCAGCGATGTCCAAGGAAACATCTTCGCCGGCTCGCACCTTAACGGGAACCTTGGTGGTGTCAATAGCGGGGTGATTGCGTTCCAGTCCAGGGACGGACACAACCGCCGAGGAACTTAAACCATCAGCGTCAGTGATCGTGTAGACGATCAGCATGCGCTCTTCCTTCGGAGTAATCACGAGGTCAGAGCCGGAAACCTCGACGCCTTCAGCCTTCGTCGTGACGCGGAGGTTGTTGACATCGCCGTCGGGGTCCTCGTCATTAGTCAAGACCGAGACCTTAACAGTTCCTCCCTTGGCGGGAAGCTGCGAGGCTGAAACGACGTCATCGCGCGCGATGGGCGGTTGAAGTTGGGCATCATTGGCGACGTTGATGGTCAATGTGCCACGTGAAACACCACCGCGATTATCCGTGACTTGGTAGGACACCAAGTAGGAGCCGTCCGCGGCAGGAGTCGTCAGGAAGATGGAATTACCGTGAATTTCGGGCTTGAGTTCTTCCGTCGTGGTCTGCAAAGAACCCGGAACAAGCGAAATCGTATCGCCATCGGGATCGATGTCATTGGCAAGCACAGCGACACCAAGCTGCCTATTAGGACGGGTAAGAACCGTGTCCGGTACTGCCGTTGGCGGCTGGTTCAAGGTAGCCGGAGGCGCGATACCAACACGAACTCGCGCCGAAGCCTGCTTACCCTGACGGTCTTCAACGATGTAGGTGAAGATATCGGTTCCAATGGTATTCGGGGCAGGAGTGTACTCCAGCCAATCGACGCCGAGCTCAACGGTGCCCTTAGTCGGGGATTGCTCGATGCCAACAAGAGTCACCGAGTCACCGTCGGGATCGATACCGTTCAAAGGCACGGAAATTCGCGTTGTTTCACCGCTGACTGCCCACGCAGTCAATGCCTTCGGCTGAGGCTGAGCATTCGTTCCGTTCTTCTCCAGAACCTCGAAAGTAACCGTTGAGGTTGCCATGTTTCCGGCGCTATCGCGAACCGTATAGGCCACGTGCATGACACCGGGTGTATTGCCGGCCTCGAGGCGGACCAAGTTACCGGTCACGAAAGGCGTACCCACGGCCTCGTTCGGGGTGTACTGAAGACTCGGGTCAACCTTCAGAGTCAATCCTGAAGGAGAACGGTCGTTGGCAAGCACCGGAACCGAGGCGATATCTCCGACGCGCACGCGAGTGCGGTCAGGCTGAAGCTCGGGTGGGAGTTTCGTATCCTCAGCAGTCGTAGGAACCACGGTCACACGTGCACGAGCTGTATTCGTTCCGTTGGAGACCACGTAGTCAAAGGAGACTGACGAATCCAAACCAGCGGGCGCAGTGATGCGCAAGAGGTGACGGTCAACCAGGGTAACTTCCAGTCCGAGGCCGTCGGGAACCTCGACCTGCTGAACGACCAACACGCCACCGGCCGGATCGGAGTCATTATTCAGCGGAGCGACAAGGGCGGAACCACCCGCAGGAAGAACTGCCAAGTCGTCTTCGGCGACGGGAACTGCCTGTTCATCAACTTGGACAACATCGACTCGGACTACGCCCAAAGCGGTCGCGGGACCATCACTCACCGTGTAGGTGAACTGGTAAGAGCCCGGGGCCTGTGCGACGAAGTTGACGGTTCCCAGTTCAAGATCCGGAGTGATCTGGCTGCCAGCAGGAGCAACGGAAAGTGCAACCAATGAGAGGTTGTCACCGTTGGGATCGGTGTCATTTGCCAAGGGAGAAATCGTCGTGATTTCACCAGCACGCGCGACATAGAAGTCCGCGTTGGCGACCGGCGGAAGGTTACCGGGATTTTGGACATTGACGGTCAAAGTTCCCGAAGTGGTCGTACGGCCGTCAGAAACTTCCAAAGCGATAGTGTGGATTCCCACGCTGGCGCCCAGGTCACGAATCTGAAGAGTTCCTTCCTCACGGAACTGCAGCTCGATTCCTTCAGGGGCACGCGCATTAGACAAGAAGATCGGGTCACCGTCCGGGTCCTGCCAATCCGTCAAAACGTTGTATTCAATCTGCGCGCGGTGCCCCAAGGCAATACCCGGATCGCGCAGCTGCTTGGGACCAGAATTCATATCCCACGGGTGGACGGTCACCGTCACCTTCGCGGTGTCAACTGCCTGGCCATCTGAGGCCTCGTAGGTGAAGGACGTACTTCCTGTTTGGTTATCAGCGATATCTGTAATCTGCAGCGCTCGGCCACCGCGAGTGCGTGTGACCTTACCGAATTGAGGATCGGTCACTGGTCGAGCAGTAAGAACATCGCCGTCCGCGTCTGAATCATTGTTCAGAACGGGAAGAGTCGTTGTGCGTCCCGGGCGAATACCGAACTCATCATCGACTGCGTCGGGAGGCGTGTTGTGATCTTGTCTCTGGGGATCAGCAATCTGGTCCGTGATCTGAGGAGAATCTTCTTCCTTCTCCTTCTTATCAAGATTCGGGTCCTGCTTATCCCAGTCATCCATCAAGACCATATTGTGTTCGGGTAGCCATACGGATCCCGAAGTAGTGTCATTCAGGACGATTCGAGTGCGGTTTGTTCTAAAGACGATCGTCGTTGCTTTCTTCAGGGAATCAACGATCATCTGATTATTCAGGCTGGGATCCGTGCAGTTACGAACATATGCGCCCGATTTTGCCCACGCCCCATACGCGCATCCCTTATGAAAGACAGGACGCGCGGGAGTTCCTGAAGCCCCATCACTTGATGCCGGGATCTTCGTGACCGCACCGCCCTTGAGGGGGACCGAGATCAGTTCGCGATCGGTTGCAAGAAGAACCGAAGAAGAATCAGGGCCGACGTCTTGGAGGGTAACGGAAGCGCTAATCCCATCATCTGCAAGATTGCGCAGGGAACCATCGGGAAGAACCAGAACCCTGTTGCGAGTATCCAAGGCGACGGGCTGTTCACCAACAGCGGTCAGCACCAATTCGGCGTTAGCCGACAGCCCCTTGATGTCGGTGGACTTGAGACGGTCGAGCTGCCCCTCGCGAGTCACACTAATTCGACGTCCAGCACGCGGGGAGATCGCAAAAAGAGTGCCCTTTTGGGAAACAGTTGCAACGCCTTGATCCATGTCGGTGGCAACTGCGCCCTCATCCGTGTAAGCGGTTGACGAAGGGCTGGATACCTGGGAAAGCCAGACCTGTCCCCCTGAAGCATCCATAACTGCCAAGCGCGAGCCGCCCTGAACAACGCGAGCGTTTTCGGGCAGAGACGTTGCAGCACCCAGTGACACCTGAGCAACATCAACCGGGGCAACCGAGTGAGCGGTCTTATCGGTAAAAGTCACATCGTTTCCGGACTGCCCGATATCAAATTCCGTCGTATTCGCTCGGAAAGCGCCGTCGAGGATTCGGGAATCGTAGTTCAGGTGGCCAACGAGTTTCTTCGAAGAATTCGTCACCCAAATGCCGCCGTCATCGACGTCGACTTCAGCGGTCGTAACGCCCTGGTGAAGAATGGCAAGAGTCGAAACAGTGACAGTGAAAGCCGCAATCAACGCAGCCGGAATCCGGCGTCGGTTCATGCGCTTGCGCTGAACACTTTTCTTCTGCTTCATTTACTTCTCACCACTCTTGCACAGGATAGAGGTGTCGATTCTTAAAGTTGACCTCTTTTAGTGTCCCATGCACTGCCCTCATTTGAGGAACTGAAGTTCAATTTCACACAGGTCACTTCGAGCTTTTTCCCGGAATCTCGCGAAAAAATTCGCAGAAATTACATTCATGTACGTATTGAGTGCTGTGGATAAGACGCACACAAACCGGGCGGGGGCCTGCGCAACAATTCTCGCAGACCCCCGCCCGGCCTCGTACAACAAGTCACGGCGAACTCAAGGGGAACCACCCAAGGACGTCCACCGCTTGCGGCCTCACTGGCCGTTGAAGGTGAACTCTCGTTCTTCTCCTTCGCCCTTCACGCCGACAGTGACAACCTGCCCCGGAAGGATGTCCCCGAAGAGAATGCGCTCGGAAAGCGCGTCCTCGATATCGCGCTGAATCGCTCGACGCAGCGGACGAGCGCCCAGAACCGGATCGAAACCGCGGTCGGCAAGCAGCTCGCGCGCCTCGTCGGTGATCTGGAGCTTCATATCCTGAGCCTCCATGCGCTTGGCAAGGTTGGCGATCATCAGATCCACGATCTGCTTGATCTGTTCCTTGTCCAGCGGTGGGAAGACCACGACCTCGTCCACGCGGTTGAGGAACTCGGGACGGAAGTGCTGCTTGAGCTCTTCGTTCACCTTTGCCTTCATGCGCGAGTAATCGTGGGTGATGTTCTCGGTGGACTGGAAGCCCGTGAGCACGCCCTTATTAATATCGCGCGTGCCAAGGTTGGTGGTCATGATGATCACCGTGTTCTTGAAGTCAACCTTGCGGCCCTGCGAATCGGTCAGGCGGCCTTCTTCCAGAATCTGCAACAGGGAGTTGAAGATATCCGGGTGAGCCTTCTCAACCTCATCAAAGAGGACAACAGAGAAGGGACGACGACGGACCTTTTCGGTGAGCTCGCCGCCCTCGTCGTAGCCGACGTATCCGGGAGGAGCACCGAAGAGACGCGACGAGGTGTGCTTCTCAGAGAACTCGGACATATCGAGCTGGATCAGCGCGTCCTCATCACCGAAGAGGAATTCAGCCAGGGCCTTCGCGAGCTCTGTCTTACCGACACCGGTCGGGCCGGCGAAGATGAAGGAGCCACCGGGACGCTTCGGGTCCTTCAGGCCGCTTCGAGTACGACGAATCGACTGGGCCAGCGCCTTAACCGCAGCATCCTGACCGATGACGCGCTTGTGCAGCTCGTCTTCCATCTTGAGCAGCTTCGCGGACTCGGTCTGAGTGAGCTTGAAGACCGGAATACCGGTCGACATAGCCAGAACCTCGGCGATATCGTCCTCGCCGACCTCTGCGATCGAGTCGCGCGACCCATCGCGCCAGCTGGATTCCTTCTGCTTGCGCTCTTCGGTCAGCTTCTGCTCTTCATCGCGAAGAGCCGCAGCCTTCTCGAAGTCCTGATCGTCGATCGCGGACTCCTTATTGCGCTTCACTTCGGCGATCTTCTCGTCGAGCTCACGCAACTCCGGCGGCGCGGTCATGCGCGAAATACGCAGGCGGGCACCGGCCTCGTCCATCAGGTCAATGGCCTTGTCGGGAAGGAAACGATCCGAGACGTAGCGGTCGGCCAGCTCGGCGGCAGCCTGGATCGCAGCGTCGGTAATGATGACGCGGTGGTGGGCCTCGTAGCGATCACGCAGGCCCTTGAGGATGCCCACGGTTTCTTCGACGGTGGGCTCATCAACCTTCACCGGCTGGAAACGGCGCTCAAGAGCCGCGTCCTTTTCGATGTACTTGCGGTATTCGTCGTTGGTGGTTGCGCCGATCGTCTGAAGTTCGCCGCGTGCAAGCATGGGCTTGAGCATCTGCGAGGCGTCGATGGAGCCTTCTGCAGCGCCCGCACCAACCAGGGTGTGGATCTCGTCGATGAAGAGGATGATGTCCCCGCGAGTGCGGATCTCCTTAAGGATCTTCTTCAGGCGTTCTTCGAAGTCTCCGCGGTAGCGTGAACCGGCAACCAGCGCGCCCATATCAAGGCTGTAGATCTGCTTGTCCTTGATGGTTTCGGGCACGTCGCCGGCAACGATTGCCTGGGCAAGGCCCTCAACAACGGCGGTCTTACCGACGCCCGGCTCACCGACCAGAACGGGGTTGTTCTTCGTACGGCGCGAGAGGATCTGCATGACGCGCTGCATTTCAGTGCGGCGGCCAATCACCGGGTCGAGCTTGTTTTCGCGGGCAGCCTGGGTGAGGTTGCGGCCGAATTGCTCGAGGATCGCGGAGTTTGTTTGGCCGCTTCCGCTTGAGGAAGCGCCGACGCCGACGCTTTCGCGGCCGTCGTCGCCATTGCGCTGGTAGCCGGAGAGGAGCTCGATCACGGTCTGGCGGACCTTGCTAAGGTCTGCGCCGAGCTTAATGAGGACCTGCGAGGCAACGCCTTCGCCTTCCTTGAGCAGGCCGAGGAGAAGGTGCTCGGTGCCGATGTAGTTGTGGCCAAGCTGCAGCGCCTCACGCAGACTCAGCTCGAAGACGCGCTTGGCGCGGGGGGTGAAGGGGATGTGGCCTTCGACGGGCTTTTCGCCTTCACCAATGATGTCGATGACAGCTGTGCGAACGGCATCTTTGTTGATGTCGAGGCTTTCGAGCGCCTTGGCTGCCACGCCTTCACCTTCGGTGATCAGACCGAGCAGCAGGTGCTCTGTCCCGATGTAATTGTGATTGAGGCTGCGCGCTTCGTCCTGCGCGAGGACCACGACCCGTCGGGCCCGGTCCGTAAAGCGTTCAAACATCGTTTCTCCCTTTTGTTCAGATCGCAGCGAGGCGCAGGCGACCTGGTTTTCACTGACTCCCACAGTACGGGGAAGTCAGGCCGCGCGCGCGTTTGTTCACCGAGGGCAGATGGGTTTTACGGAGGCTCGGAGAGTATTGCGTGCCCGATCCCGTGCCCGCCTTCGGACAAAGTGCGTCAGAGTGCGCGAGGAAAGAACACGATCTGAACTAAACGCCTTCGTTATGACGCACTTTGTCCGGGGGGGAGAAGGGAGGAAGCGGGAAGACGCAGCCCCGGCGCAGCAAAACCACCGAAAACTGACAAAGGCCGGAGCTGTCGCCAGCTCCGGCCCTCTCCTACGACTTTTGTCTAGACCTCAATGACCAAGGTGTAGGGCCCGTCATTGACCAGATCAACCGACATCATTGCACCGAAACGTCCCGTTTCAACATGGATTCCGCGCGCACGCAGCTCATCAACAACGGCATCAACCAGCGGCTCTGCCACAGGCCCAGGCGCGGCCTTCGACCACGATGGGCGGCGTCCCTTGCGCACATCGCCGTAGAGAGTGAATTGAGAAACGATCAGTACGGATGCCCCGCTATCCTGAATAGAGGTCTCATCCTCGAAAATGCGCAGCTCAGCGATCTTGCGGGCCAAGGTCTTCGCATTCTCGACCGTGTCATCATGAGTCACTCCAACGAGGACAACGGCTCCCGGACCGTCAAAGGCTCCAACAACCTGGCCATCGACCGACACTGATGCGCGAGTAACGCGCTGCAAAATTCCACGCATGGGAGTGCTCCTTGGCTCCTAAGTTCATCATCCGCTTGTAGCTGTGCATCCCATAGTTACCAGCGAGACAAGCATCCGGGCAAGACTGAGGCTTTACCGGCTGCCTATTGACTTCCCACCAAGTGCCGGAATATCCGGACGGCGCAATTCGGGATTATGCAATCCGGCCCCCGGACGTTCCTTCGGTGATACCGAGGATTTCCCGTCGACCGGCACGATCAGCTCTTGTGCAGCTGCAATTCCGTCCAAATCCAGCACGACCTGGGGCGCAAGTGCTCGCGAGACCAGTGCCAGCGCAATCGGCCCCATATCTGCGTGCCGCGCGACCGAGGTCACGATTCCCACGCGACGGCCGCCGAGTTCGATGAATTGTCCCCGCTGGGGGATGTCGCCCCTGGATCCGTCCAGTTGGAGGAAAACCAATCGGCGTGCGGGCCGCCCCAGATTCAAGATTCGCGCGACGGCTTCTTGCCCTCGGTAGCAGCCCTTGTTCGTGTGCACTGCGGTTCGCAGCCAGTCCAGTTCCGCGGGCATGGAACGCCCGTCAGTTTCATATCCCAGACGAGGCCGCCACGCCGCGATGCGCACCGCTTCCCACGCGTTTATTCCCGCTGCGCGGCGCTTGGGCTGGTCATTACTCCAGGCCTGCCAGAACTCGCGCGCTCTTTCCTTGGGAATCAGGTGGATATGGAAGGACACATTCTTTCCCGGGTGCGAGCCGCGGAAGTACTCCGCTCCCCCGTCGACCACGCCTGGCCACGGGTCATTCCAGGTCATCTCGACCTGTTCATAGTTGGAAATACCACTATTTCCAACGCTTCCAAGGATCCACCAGCGTTGGGAGAGAGTGACTTCAACGCGGAGCGCGAAACGCATGGAGTTCAGCCAATCCGCAAGGCCCTGTGCGCTGCTACGTTCCGTCACGAGGTAGAGAATTTCCCCGTCGTCGATCGCGCCGGCCGCGTATTCAATGTGACCCTGAGGGTCGAGGATCAACAGCTCCCGCGATTCCCCCGCTTCGATTCCGGTGAGGACTTGACTGGAAATCGAGGTGAGCCACGTCAAGCGATCTGGTCCACCAACTTCGACGACTGCGAGATCGGGACGATCAACCAGCGCGCGACCAGCTTCTAAAGCCCACTGTTCTCCGGAAGGATCCCCGTAGTGCGCGATAGCGCCATAGTGGGCACCTCCAGGTTCCTGCGCAGTGTTTTCCGCACCACCAGGCGCTTTTTCGAAGTCCCCTTCCCTTGCCTGATCGGCATCAAGATCATCGAGCACAACCGCGCCGGGAAGCTCTGCAAGTGGAGACACCCACTGCGCGTCATTGGCCCTTCCGCCATCACCGAGGCCGTCTCCCCCATTCTCCGAAGAGAAACCTTCTCCGACCAGCGTCACTTACTCTTCACCAGCCTCTTCATTAACGCGCATGAGACGTCCCGACAATTCAACCTGGTCTTCTTCGCCGTCAAGCTGCTTTTCGTTCGCCCACAGCATTTCGCCGG
>CAUTOM010000043.1:0-15239 GCA_963540435.1 uncultured Actinomyces sp. | reverse complement strand
AGGCGCACTCTCACCGCCGCATCGTCCTAGCGACGAATGTTGCCGAAACCTCGCTGACGGTTCCGGGAATCCGCTACGTCATTGACCCGGGTTTGGCACGTATTTCGCGCTATTCCAATAAGACGAAGGTGCAGCGCCTTCCCATTGAAGAAGTCTCGCAAGCAAGCGCAAACCAGCGTTCGGGACGCTGTGGGCGCGTGGCAGACGGTATTGCAATTCGCCTGTATTCTGCGGAAAACTACGCGTCGAGGCCGCTTTTTACCGAGCCGGAAATCCTGCGCACCTCGCTTGCGTCCGTCATTTTGCAGATGAGTGCCTTGGGCTTGGGTGATGTGGCTTCCTTCCCCTTCGTCGATGCTCCTGATTCGCGCGCTATTCGCGACGGCATCAATCTGCTCGTCGAAATTGGGGCACTTCGCCCTTTGGAGAATTCTCAGAGTTCGCAAAGTGGTTTTGAACTCACGCCTATCGGTCGTGATCTGGCTCGTCTTCCCATTGACCCGCGTCTGGGGCGCATGTTGCTTGCGGGCAAGAATGCGGGCTGCGCCTCGGAAATTCTGGTCATCGTCGCGGCTCTATCGATTCAAGACGTTCGCGAACGACCTCTGGACCACCAGGAGTCCGCAGACACCGCACACGCGCGTTTCACCGATCCACACTCGGACTTCCTCACCTACCTCAACCTCTGGCGCTACCTCCATATCCAACAGCGTGACTTGTCCGGTACTGCCTTTAGACGCATGTGCCGCGCCGAATTCATTCACTACCTACGTTTCCGCGAGTGGCGCGACATTACCCACCAACTACGCGATATGGCCCGCACCATCGGCATCCATACCGAGCCCCTCGGCATCCCTTCGGCCGCGGATGTTGTTGACGAGGCCTCGCGCGCGGGAATCGCCGACGCCGCCGCGCGTGCCGCCGTGACCTATACACGATCGACAAGCGCGGTTGATACGGATGACATTCATCGCTCGATTCTTGTCGGGCTCTTATCCAGCCTAGGAACTTGGGACCCGGTGACTCGCGATTACACGGGGAGCCGCGGAACCCACTTCACGATCTGGCCGGGTTCTGGAATCACCGGTCACCCCGATTGGGTGATGACGGCCGAACTCGTCGAAACCTCGCGACTCTTCGCGCGAACGGTGGCGCGGATTCGCCCTGAATGGGTCGAGCCCCTTGCCAAGGATCTCCTCACTCGCGTCTATTCCGAGCCGACCTGGAATTCCTCGCGAGGCGCAGCCTACGTCCAAGAAAAAGTCATGCTCTACGGCTTGACCTTAATCGCGGACCGTCCGGTTCTTCTCGGACGCCTAGGGTCCACTCCCCTGGGTTCAATTCGTGGCGCAATGCCCACTGACTCGCCCTTTGCAGCGGCTGTCAGTGTTCCCATCACTGCGGCCGAGCTCGCCCGCGAGATGTTCATCCGCCACGCCCTTGTTCAAGGTCAGTGGCGTGAGCGCCACGCCTTCCAGCGGCGCAACGACGAGGCGATCGAGCGCGCACGCGAAACGGAGCGCAGGAGCCGCACCTACGGCCTCGTCGCCGATGAAATGGCGCTTGAAAGATTCTTTGACGACATTCTTCCGGCGTCGATCATTTCCGCCGGGCACTTCAACCGTTGGTGGAAGGACAAGAAACGCACGGATCCAAAGCTTTTGGACTACCCGCCCGAGCTTCTTCTTCCCCGAGGCCTCGGCCAAACCGGCGAGGGCTTCCCCGACCACTGGGCGCACGGCGAGCTGCGTCTTCGGCTGTCCTACGAGTTCCACCCGGGTTCCCCGCGCGATGGAGTCTCCATGTCGATCCCGATCGAAGCCTTGGGACGCGTGAGCGATGAGGGGACCGATTGGTTGGTGCCCGGGATGCGTGAAGAGCTCATCACCGAGGCGATCCGCGCCCTCCCCAAAGCAAAGCGGCGCCTGCTTGCCCCGGCTCCCGAGGTCGCAAAGGCCGTGGCAGCGTGGATCGAGGATGTGCGTCGTGGTCGCATTGACCTCAGTGCCCCTGCGCCGAAGAAAGCGCAGTCGACGCAGCAGCAGCAAGAAGAAGACCCTGCGTCTTTGAGTGCAGCTTTGGGTCGATTGGCTGCGTGGGGCGAGCGAACCGGGCAAGCGCGAAGCACGCGCAAGAGCGCCGGAACTGCGGAAGCTCCTGAGTCGGCATCTCCAGGCAGCACTGCCAAAGCCGAGGACACCTCTTGCGAGCACGGCACCGCACGCAGTGCACAATCGGCCTCGTTTAACGACCTCTTCACGCGTGCACTGCGAGAATTGCGCGGAGTTGACCTCAGCGACTCGGATCTGCAGGCAATGGAGGATTCTCTTCCCGATCACTTGCGGATGACTTTCGTCGTCCACGATCACGATGGCCGCGAATTGGGCAGCGCTAAGGACCTTGGCTACCTCAAGCGAACTCTTGCTGGAGCAACCGATCGCGCCTTACGCACCGCTGTTCGCCAAGCCTTGAGCGAGGCCCAAAAACGCTCGGCGAAAAGCGCTCAGGCTCAGGGGGAGCCACAGGCAGGCGAGGTTCCCACCGAAGGAGAAACCGCAACCGACGCGCATTCGCCTGCACCCAAGACGGGCTCGAAAGCGCCCGCGGGCGCGGCCTCGGCAATGGAAAGCGGCGAAGCGGAACTCTTCGCGGATAATCTTGAGACCTTCCCCCGCGCGCCGCTTCCGCAATCAGTTGAATCGCGCGCGCAGGGCTTGCTCATCCGCGCATTCCCGGCGCTTATCCCCCAGGGGGATCGCGATAATCCGCTAGCCGGAGTGCGCGTCATGGCGAATGCCTCTCAGGCGCGGAGCGAACACCGCCTGGGCATTGCGAACCTTCTCCTGCGCGCGATTCGCCTGTCCACAAAGCGCGTATCAACGCGCTGGACGGGGCGTGAGGCCCTCATGCTCACCTCCACACCCTACCCGAGCACCGAGGCACTCATCGCCGATGCGCAATTGGCAAGCGTGCGTGCTCTGAGCGACACCCTTGCGGGCGAGCGTGGGCTGTGGGCGATCCGTGATGCCTCCGCCTTCGAGGATCTTTCCACGCGCATTCGCGACCGCCACGAGGACCAGGTCTACTCGATCATCGAAGTAGTTGTCCGCGCGATGGAATCCTGGGCACAGCTACAAGATCGCCTCGCCGAGGCCAGTGGCCCCGCGTATGCGAGCCTGCGCAGTGACGTTCAAGCGATCGCCTCCTCACTGGTTTTTGACGGCTTCATTGCCGCAACGCCGCTGGAGCGACTCGTGAACCTTCCTCGCTACATTCAGGCGCAATCCGTGCGGCTGCGCAAGGCTCTGCGCTCGCCCGCAGATGTTTCTCGCGACGAGAAATCGCGCATGGCCTTGTCCCAGATTGACGAGGAAATTGAGGAGTTGCGCCATCTCATGGATACGCGTCCCTTCGATGGGCGCCACGAGGCCGCATTCGAGGAACTCCTGTGGATGCGCGAAGAATTGCGCGTGTCCCTCTTCGCTCAAGAACTTGGAACCGCGCGCAAGATTTCCCCGCAGCGCATGTTCGCCGCGATCGATCGCCTTCACGAGGCCATCTAGGGGGCGGTGTGGAGCGTGTAGACGCGCAGCAGATGGCGCGCGAGCTGATGAACCAGCACGGCTTGAGTGAGTGGTCTTTTCGTTTTGATCGCGCGCGTAGGCGAGCAGGTTCGTGCGTCCATTCCCGCAAGGAAATCACCCTGTCTGGGCCGCTGACCGCCCTGTATGACGCGCCAACAGTTCGCGGAGTCATCCTCCACGAGATCGCCCACGCCCTTGTCGGCGCCGCACACAAACATGATGCTGTCTGGCAGGCGAAAGCACGCGAATTGGGTGCTCCCGATAGTGCACGTCTTCCGGGAGGCCTACCGGCGCCTCGGCCTTTATGGAAGGGAACGTGCCCGTCCTGCGGGGCAACGCGGGAGCTGTATTCCATGCCGCGCCGCGTCACCTCCTGCGGTGTGTGTTCTCGCACTTTTACCCCCGAACGGATCTTCATCTGGACCTTCAACGGTCAGCCTCGACAACCAGGGGGACAGTACGCACGCCAGTTACGTGCATTGCAGCGAAGGAGTGGGCGAAAAAAGTAGAGGTGCATTCAGGGGCACGTGAGCGCTACCATATGTCCATTCACCCGATCTTTTTGATCCCATTCAAAGGACTCATCGCATGACTGCTTCCACCCCCTTCGACGACGGCGCAACTACCAATACCGGTGAGAATCGCGAAAACCTGAGCTGGCAACAGTTCGGCGATGCTTCTCGTGAGCTTGCCCAGCAGATCGTCAATTCCGGGTGGATGCCCGACCTTATCGTTGCAATCGCGCGCGGCGGCCTGATTCCGGCCGGCGCACTTTCCTATGCCCTGGGCGTGAAGGCAATCGGCACCATGAACCTGGAGTTCTACACGGGTTTGGGCGAAACCTTGGATGAGCCGCAGGTTCTTCCCCCGCTGATGGATGTTTCCGCGATGGATGGCAAGAAGGTCCTTGTTGTCGATGACGTTGCTGATTCGGGTAAGACCCTCAAGAAGGTTATGGAGCTTATTGAAAAGCGCGGCTTGAGCTTGGATGGTCAGGCGCACGCAAAGGTCGAGGCGCGCTCCGTGGTGATCTACAAGAAGCCAGTGTCAATCATCGATCCGGATTACGTGTGGCACTACACCGATTTGTGGATTAACTTCCCCTGGTCTGTTCTGCCTGTCGTCCAGGCACAGTAGTCGTTTGAGCTGAGGCACTAGGCTTAGGCTCTACGACGCAAAATGACGGGACTGCGCGCTGCTCGCAGTCCCGTGATTTATTTCGTGCTGCTACACCCCCGCAGTTACAGGGCGACGAGGGAGGCGTAGTGTTCGCTGTGGTGGGACGCCGTCTCTCCCACATGACTATCCCCATTCCGGTTGATCACCCGCAGGTTCCTGGGACCCCCAACGGTTGCAAACAGATGCGCTGCCGCACCGCACGCCCAACGACTGTCCGCGCTTGAGCGGTGAACAACGGTCGGAGTGACAACTCCATTTGAAGCAAAAGAGAAGAGTTCGTCTTCGAAGAGCACCGCCCAATCCGAGGCGAGGATTCGCACCCCGCTTCCGTCAAGAACAATGTGATCCTTTTGCGTAATGTAGCTGAGGCCCTGCAAGAAAACCGCAAGGTTGCGGGCGAATTCCATAACAACTCGCCGGCAGACGAAGTCTCCGTTGCGGGCCATGGTGATGAGTTCTTCTATGTCGCGCGGCCTGGCGTCTTTCCCTTCATCGAGGCGTGCCCCTCGAGCACGGGCAAGAACAGCTGAGGGGATCAGCGCACCGCTGGCGCATCCCACGTGCCCCAGCGAGCACACGCCGCTACTGCCCGCGATGGGAAGGTGAAGTACTCGTTGGTATTTCCCGGTGGGATCTGTGATGAGCTTTCCGCCCTCGACCTCGACGAAAGCAACTATTTCTGCGATTTGAGCGACGAGGAAGTCATCCATCCTCCGCCCAACCCCATAGGTGATTTCGTAGACTGCTAGGCCTTCAAGGTTTGTAATGATCGATAGAGGAAGCCGCGCATCAACGGTGATGTGTTGAAGGAGTGGGAAATGGTCCCAGCCTAAAGCTTCCAGAACACAGGTGCGCTGACGGGTGACTCTCCCGTTGATACTCAGGCCAATTCCCCTGATCGCCCCGTATGGTTCGGCACTTTGAACAAGTTCTTCGCCTAGTTTATTGATGGTGGTGACGACTTTGTCGGAGTCACTGGTGATGACGCGGGAACGTTCTTCGCGCACGCGCCCCGAACGATCCATGACAACAGCATGGATTCGTCCCGGTAAGAGTGCGATTCCAACCGCGCATTCATCAAATAGTTCAGACCCCGGAGGCTTTGTTTTTTCCTGCGGCGGATCCGCTGTTCTTTTGTGTATATCATACGGTTCCATGACGGGCCCCTTTGCAACAACGTTGTCGCACGAACACGGGCGTGTCCAGCAGACTTAGTGTATACCCGCGCCACCCATCATTGCTTGAGTTGCAACATTATTGTGGAAACCATGCACGCATGTAGGCATAAACGTTTGCGTTCCCATAGACAGAGCAGTCATCCCCACGCCCCTGCAATGCACCCCTATTGGGCACATAAGGCGTGTAGTTATACATGCTCGCAGTTGCTCGGTTAGCAGGAGTAATCTCCGTCGTGGTGCACTCTTGTGCGGGCGCATAGCGTGCTTCGACCCGCTGCCCTGCCTGGAAGCGATAACGCTCAGGCTTGATCCGATAGATCGCAAATTGCCGCGCCGCATAGTAGACCTGCCGTTGAAAACCGGCGTAATCGGGATCGCAGGTACTGTTATCCGGACAGGCGTACCCCATCGCACTGGGGTACGTAAACCACTGGAAATCCCCACCTGAGGCGTAAATCAAGCCCTGTTCTTTTTGGAGGGTCACCAGAAGAACCTGCGGGTTCACTCCGCACGAACGCGCGGCCTGTCCGATGATCTGCGCAGCGCTTTCTTCCTCACCGCCCTGGTATCCCCAAGGACAGTACTCATCGCCCGCATAGCTTTCAGTGACGACCGAGAAATCCTTTAAGCAGGGGATATCTTGATCATTCGCACGCCCAGCCCGACACCCTTCGCCTTTTTCTTCGATAAAGGCCGCAATCTGCGCGTCCGTCATCGTAGTCGAGTCATCCAGCACCTGGTCTGAAATGAAGTTTTCCGGGTCAAACCCCGTATAGTCGAGCGCGATTCCGCGAGGTGCTTCCGAAGGAGGCGTCTGGGTTGCTGCGGGTTCTGCTTGCCCGCAGCCTCCTATCCCCATTGCCGAGGCCGCCACGCACAGCGTGACAAGCGCGCGCATGCGCGTGAATCGTTTCGTCACCGATTCAAGCTCCCCACGGCATACTCAAGGATCGCGGGAACGCACTTTTCGATGGTCCCGCGCGTGGCCTCGAAATCGGAATAATCACCGTACCAGGGGTCGGGCACATCACGGTTACCCCCGCGAGCGGGTTCACCGGAGGCTTCCTCGAAATCACGGAACATGCGGATCTTCGGATCGGGACCACCCGCAAGCCTCTCAAGGGCGCGAAGGTGGGAGGAGGTCATCGCGAGGATTAGGTCCCAGCGTTGGAGTTCCCCCGCCTCAACCTGACGAGCACGATGTGAGGGCACACGATACCCGCCCTCACGCAGGGCACGCGCGGCCCGAGAATCAATGCCACGCCCGTGCTCTTCATCGCTGATGCCCGCGGAATCAACAAGAATGTCAACCCCACTATCGGCGGCCGCCTCGCGAAGGATTTGCTCGGCCATCACGGAGCGACAAATGTTTCCGGTACAGACCATCAGGACTGAGAAAGACATGGCATCATCTCTCAGGCGCAAAAGAGCGGGAGGAATGCGCGCACGGCCTCGAAAGAGTGGTAGGCGGCGGTCTCACCGTTCATGTGGAAATCTTCATCGGCGCCTTCCCCGGTCAGATCCGAGATCGCGCGCAGGCAGATCCAGTCGACGCCATTGGACCAGCACACCTGCGCCATTCCGCAGGTTTCCATATCGACCGCGAGCGCGTCGGGGAATCCTGCGCGAATGCGGGCAACAACCTTTTCCGAGGCGAAGGAATCGCCGGTAACGATGCGGCCCGTGCGCACGGCGTGGGGCTGCGCGTCACCGAGCTTGGCAAGAGCATCGATCGCACGCTGCGAGGAGTGGTAGTCCACGGGCATGCGCGGAATCTGACCAAGTTCGTAGCCGAAAACGGTGGCATCGGCGTCGTTGTAGATGGTGGAGATGGCGCCTGCGACGTCACCGACCTTGATTCCACCTTCGAGACCACCCGCGGTGCCACCCGCGATGACGATCTTCGGGGTGGCCATGGTCAGGCCTCGTGCGACGGCTGCGGCGGCGTTGGCGATGCCTACGCCGGAGGTGATGACGAGGACGGTGTGGCCCGCGAGCTGGCCCAGGGCGTAGCTCTGCTGGTGGCGGCCTTCCGCGCCGACGTTGAGGGTTTCGACCGCGTCGGCACCGGGGAGGGGCGTAAGGGCGTCAAGGAAGGGCTTAGCTTCCATGACCATCGCGCACTGAATGAAGGCGTCAACCACGGGAAGTTCACGCGAGTGGGTCAGGGACATGAGTGGCCTCTCTGGGAAAGATCGTCAGTTGTCGGTTGAAGAAAGCGGCACACGCCTCAGCACGAGGCTGCGTCTTCCTGAGTGACAACAAGCCACTCATCGCGGTGCGCGAGGAAATCGCGGACGGCGTCCTGCGCGGCGGACAGGGAGTGGTTCGCGCCCCAGCCGCACTGGACCTCATTCGCGGCGGGAACTTCGGTTGCGTTGAGGATGTCTTCGAAGGTTGCCTGCAAGATGGGAAGGAATTCTTCGGTTTCCACGCCTAGGAGCAGCGCATAGAAGCCGGTCTGGCAGCCCATGGGGCCAAAGTCGATGAGCTTGGTGGTGTGGTTACGCATGAGCTCTGCGCTCAGGTGTTCGATGGAGTGAACGGCAGGCATCTCCAGGTGCGCCTTGTTCGGCTGCGTGAAGCGGACATCGTACTTGATGAGGACGTCACCACCGGGGAGAGTCTTGCGGTCGGCAACGCGAACGTAGGGGGCAAGGACAGTGCGGTGGTCGAGATTGAAGGATTCGACATTCATGCGTTCAGTCATGACACCAAGTTTATAGAGATTCGCGCAAAGTGCGCGGGGCAGTCTCGCATGGCGCAAGAGAGTTTTCTCCCGCTTGCGCAGGACTGTTCCTTTCCACTTCACGGGGCTTTTTCGGGCACAATAGAACCTATGGATCTTCAGCCGCCGATTGACGTCACGACACAGGATAAGTACAGCGCAGATACGCCTACTCCCGCCGCGATTGTCGCCGGCGAGGTCCCCGCAAGCTCGGCTGCTCGCCCGCTTTCAGTTTTCGACATGTTCTCGGTCGGCATTGGTCCTTCTTCCTCGCACACGGTTGGTCCCATGCGCGCGGGCTTGGCTTTTTCGACGGAGCTGTGTGCGCTTCCCGAGTATTCGCGGCTCTCCCACGTGTGCGTCGAGCTTTTTGGTTCTCTTGGTGCCACCGGCCGAGGCCACAACACCGATCGTGCGGTTCTATTGGGTTTGGCGGGCTATGACCCAGAAACTGTTTCTATCGATACTGTCGAGAGCGTCATCCCTTCGATCGCCTCGAGCGGGATGCTTCCTTTTGCGGGTGGGCGTGAGATTCCCTTTGATATCCAGGCGGATATTCGTTTTCTTCCGAGGAGGATCCTGCCCTACCACGTCAATGCTTTGACGATCAGTGCTTACGGTGAGGCTTCGTCGATAGTGGCCACTTCCCGAGGCCAAGACGGCATCGCCCCTGATGGCCAGGCTTGGGCGACGTCTTCCGAAGCGGTCGAGTATCCGGGTGAGTTGTTGTTGCAGCGCACCTACTATTCGGTGGGCGGCGGCTTCGTCATGGCGCAAACGAATGATGATAGCGAGCATCCCGAGATCGCTTCGCTTGCTTCAGCGCAGGAAACGACGGGAATGTGCACTCCTGCTCCCCTCCCCTTCTCGACGGGCGGCGAGCTTTTGGAACAGTGCACGCGCTCTGGACTCTCGATCGCCGAGCTCGTGCGCGCGAATGAGCTTTCCGCGCGTCCCGCTGCTGCGCTCACCGAATACCTCGATCACATTGCGCATACGATGTTCGGCGCGATCGATGCGGGTATTGCCTCGACAGGTATTTTGCCTGGTGGTTTGGATGTGCCCAGGCGCGCGAATGCTCTGGCTGCACAGTTGCGTGCCCGCGCAGAGAAGGCTTTTTCTTTGGAAAAGCGCCACGGCTGGGCCGGTGTTATGCAAGATCCTTTGCGTGCCATGGATTGGGTTAACCTCTATGCTCTTGCGGTGAACGAGGAGAACGCCGCGGGTCACCGCATTGTCACTGCGCCGACGAATGGCGCTGCTGGCGTGATCCCCGCTGTTCTTGGTTACCTTGTTTCTTTCTGCCCCGAGGCCGGTGCCGAGTTCCCGAATTGTTCTCCCGCGCAGATGGCCCGGATTTCGGAGCTTCCTCTGGGCGGGGAATCTGAGTGCGCGCGCGCTCGACAAGAGTGCATTCACGAGTTCTTGCTTGCGGCGACTGCGATTGGCGCTCTCATTAAGACCAATGCGTCGATTGCCGGCGCGGAGGTCGGCTGCCAGGGTGAGGTCGGTTCGGCCTCGGCGATGGCCGCTGCGGGTCTTGCGCAGGCTTTGGGTGGCACTCCCGAGCAGGTGGAGAATGCTGCTGAGATCGCCATGGAGCATTCCTTGGGGCTGACCTGTGATCCGGTTGGCGGCTTGGTTCAGATCCCGTGTATCGAGCGCAATGCGATTGCTGCTGTGAAGGCGATTAATGCGGCTCGAATGGCCCTGTGGGGCGATGGCCGGCACACTGTGTCTTTGGATGTCGCGATCGAGACGATGCGTCAAACGGGCAATGACATGCTCTCGAAGTATAAGGAGACCTCGGCTGGCGGTTTGGCCGTGAACGTTGTCGAGTGTTAAATGCCGTTGTGCGTGAAACTCAGTGCCCCACCTTGGTTTCCCAAGGTGGGGCACTGCGTGTGAACGACGTATTGCGCGAGCTCTACTCGCGAGCTTCAGATTCGTCGGAAGCTTGCGTGCCTTCAGCTGCGAGTGCGCCACTTTCTGCCGCTGCGAGCTGCGCCGCTTCGCGCTTCTTGCGGTTCTTACGGGCGAGGAACCACAGGACTGCGGTCGTGATGAGGACGATGATAATGCCGACGACAACGGCGATCATCCAGGTCTGAACGACGGCGGGTTCAACATTGGCCGATTCTTCTGCGACCTGCGCATCGTCCATGGGGACGCGTTCACCGGTAACCAGGAGACGGTGAGTGTTGATGCCGTATGGAGTACAGGTGATCAGGGTTGCGAGGTCTTTTCCTGCGACCTTGTTCAGGGTTTCCGTTTCATTCGGGAGAACGGTTCGGATGTCGGTGACCTTGTACTTGAGGTGGCGCCCTAAGACTTCGATGTAGAAGACGTCGCCGAGTTCGACGCGGTTGAGGTGGTCGAACATGGTTGCGCTTCCCAGTCCCGAGTGGCCGGTGAGGACCGTGTGGGTTCCTTCGCCGCCGACGGGGAGCGCGGTTCCGAAGAGGTGTCCGACGCCCTTTTCAAGGGTGGAGGTCTCGGTGCCGTGGTAAACGGGGAGGCTGATGTCGGCCTTGGGGACCTTAACGGTCGCCATGACGGGGTTCACGTTAAGTTGTGAGAGGTAGTCGGTGTATTGGGGGGTGTTGGGCCGCTGGGATTCCAACCAGGGGTCAAGGATAGGTGCTTCGGCGGCTTGGCGGTTGTATTCGTCAGCGCGTGCGAGTTCATCTTTAATCACATCGCGGCCGACGTTGGTTTGTTCGGCGCTGAATGCTTTGGCGATGCGCTGTTGTTCGACATTGTTTTGGTAGGTCGAGATGACGGGGTAGAGCAGGACCAAGATTCCGAGGATCAGCAGGATCGGTGGGAGGAAGGTGAAGAGGCGACGGCGACGTTTTGCCTTGCGAAGCCTGTGCTCACGTTCTTCCGCGGTTTCGGGTGTGTCGTCCTGAACCGGGGTGCTTGTGAGGCTGTCGTCTGCGTGGATGTCGTTCTCGCTCATGAGTCGCCTTTTGGATGGGGTGATGGGGGTTGGTGTTGATTCTACAGAAACGGGTGCGGGAAGACCCGTGGGCCTTCCCGCACCCGGCTAAATCTCAGTTAGAGATCAGGCGTTTTCCTTGCGACGCTTGTTCGCAATGGTGATGGCGCCAGCGCCAGCAACGAGTGCCGAGCCAGCTGCGATCAGCACGCCCACACCGGCAGCACCGGTGACGGGCAGGCGGAATCCACCGTTGTGAGGAGCATCCTTGACCGTGGTCTCCAGGGTGTACTGGTTGTCGGCCTTGGAGTTGGACTGGAGGATCTGGAAGGCGATCGGGCGGGTCTGGAGCTCGAAGCCTGCAGGAGCCTTGGTTTCAACGAGGCAGTACCAACCGGGGTTGTCGACCTGCTTGTTGTTCGCCCAGTCGTTGTTGCGCAGGGAGTCGATTTCCACGACGCCGTTGGCGTCGGTGGTGAAGGTGTCCTTGCCATCAACGGTGATCTTCTGACCGAGGGTTGCGTTGTTGGAAACGAAGTTGTCGGTGCCGGAGGTCAGTCCGGTGGGGGTGCACTCGTAGACCGAGAACTCGGCGTCCTTGAGCTTGGCGGTCGGATCAGCTGCGGAAACCTTGGTGATCTTGACCTTGCCGAACTTGGAGACGACCTCAGAGTTCGGGTACTCCGGGGGAGGAGTGGTGCCCGACTCGGGATCCCACGGGGTTGCCGGGGTGTTCGGGATCAGGGTGACCTTGTTGGGGACCAGGCCGTTTCCGGAGAGCGGGCCGGTGACGGTGCCCTTGAGCTTCATGACGACCTTGGTGGCGTCAGTTCCTGCTGCACGGGCGGCAGTAATCTTGTCACGGCCGGCTTCGGTGAAGACAGCGGTGATGAACTTGTAGGCGTCGGCGGGAGCGATGCCGTCAGCGGTCTTGAGATCGTAGTCGGTGCCAGCCACAAGAGCGGTGCCATCGGACAGCGCCAGGGTGACATCGGTGGTCTCGATGGTGACGCGCTTGTCGTACTGGTCGACGACCATGTAGGTCTTCAGCTTGTCGCCAGCGGGGAGGCTGGGGATGTCGGAGTTAATGGTGTAGTTGATCTCGGAGCCAACCGCGGGAGTGGTGTCGTCCTTGACCTGCTTATCAACGCCAGCCTTGGAGTTCTTGGGGTAGACGTGCAGGTTGTAGTTCCACTCGTTCTTCTGGGTGGGGTGCGTCATCGGGACGGTGATGATGAAGGGCTTGGAGCCGATGTAGCCTGCGGGGGTCTCGGTTTCGGTGACGATGTAGGCACCCAGGGGCAGGTTCTCGAACTTGGCGAGGCCAGCGTTATCGGTGGTCTTTTCGATTGCGGTATCAACGCCGTCAGCCTTTGCGGTGTCAACGTTGCCGTTGTAGGCCACGAGCTTTTCCCAGCCCGCCTGAGTGGTCAGGTCGACGTTGGTCAGGCGCTGGACGCTGAACTTTGCGCCGCCAAGCGGGGTACCGGTGACGGTGCTGTCCTCAAGGCCGGTACCTTCGGT
Source organism: uncultured Actinomyces sp. (assembly GCA_963540435.1). Taxonomy (GTDB): domain Bacteria; phylum Actinomycetota; class Actinomycetes; order Actinomycetales; family Actinomycetaceae; genus Pauljensenia. Next base: position 2,105 of record CAUTOM010000043.1, on the reverse strand, counting down.
GGTGCCGTTGGTGTCGTCCTTCACCAGCTTGTGGATGGTGATGGAGCCTTCCTTAGCGGGATCCAGGTCGACCAGCGAGGGGAGCTGGGGAGCGGTTGCGACGACGCCGAATGCGGATGCGGTCGGGGCTGCCGTAGCAATACCCGGAACCGCAGCAGCGCCAGCAGCAACTGCGATGACGGCGAGGAGGCTGATGCCTCGACGGGTCTTAAGAGTTGTCATTTGTGTTCTCCTGTTGTACGGGATCTTTGAACAGATCGAGTGATGGTGATGTGAACTAGTCATCAACTAGGGTCAGTGTCTCAGGCGAAGTTTTCCGCCTTGCGACGCTGTTTCATGGTGACCAGAGAGATCACCATCGCCCCGCCCATAAGCGCCATTGCGACGCCGATGTACGGGTAGATTCCGAAGCTGCCCGAGACGGGCAGGTGTCCTACCTCAGTGTCCTTGACCAAGATGGTGGCCTTGCGTGCGCCGCCCACAACGAAGCCCTGATCGCTCTGGGGCACTGATGCGTTTGTGACGGAGGCGTATGCCTGGACGGCCGAGTTGGCCCACTTGGTCTGATCGCTCACCTCTGCGCCGAGGGTGACAACGGTGCCGTTGCCATCCGTGGTCAGGCGGAAGGGGATCGGACGAGGCAGGAGGCTGTGTCCAGCCGGTGCCTTGGTCTCAACCAACCAGTAGTCGGTGTTGAGTTCAAGGCCGGTGACTGACCAGTAGTAGACATCCGTCGCGGTTCCTGCGGACAGGGTCTTGACGAGAGTCGCGGAGTTGGAGGTCTGCGGGTTGCCGCCGCTGTAGATGGCGAACTCTGCACCGCTGAGCGGGTAGAGCGCGGATCCGTCTCCGGAGGTGTACTGGTTGGTCGGGTCAGTGAAAGTCTTACCAGTGTTCTGGGTACCGGCCTTCACGACGACGATTTCGTGAGGAACGTTGGGACCACAGGCCTTGTTGTTGTCAATGCCATCGTGATCCTTACCGTTCTCGGCGTAGACCTGGTTGAAGAGGCCGAAACCGGGAACCGGGAGGTTCTTCTGATCGAGGTGGCAGGCGAGGTTGGTTTCGCTGTAGCCGGCGGCAGCGGTGTTGCGCTTGACGTGGAAGCGGATCCAGAACTCGGCGGTAGTGCCGGGCTGGAGGTTGACTCCGTTGGTCAGCGTGTAGACGCCGTTAGCTGCGGTTGCGTTTGCAGCGCCTGCGAGGCCTGCCTGCGTGGTCGCGATCTTTGCGGACTGGATCTCAAGACCCTTAGCGAACTCCGGCTTATCCGTCAGCTTGCCGGTGGTCGTTGCGATCTGTCCGTCGTTGGTTGCGACGATCTTGTAGTCGACATCAAATTCGGCTGCACCGGTGGCGCCACCGTTTGCTTCGATGCTCTTTTCAACGCGGACCTTTGCGGGCACGTAGGGGCCGCAGGCCTTGTTGTTGTCGATACCGTCATGGTCCTTGCCCGTCTGAGCGTTGACCTGGTTGAAGAGGCCAAAGCCTGCGGTGGGGATGCCCTTGGCGTCGAGCTTACATTCGAGAGCGGTCTCGTCGTATCCGGCTGCTGCGGAGTTGAACTTGACGTGGAAGCGGATCCAGAACTCGGCAGTCTTGCCGGGCTCAACCTCGACACCGTTTGTCAGAGTGTAGGTGCCGTTTGCAGCGGTTGCGTTTGCAGCGCCTGCGAGGCCTGCCTGGGTCGTGGCGACCTTGGCCGACTGGATCTCAAGACCCTTAGCGAACTCCGGCTTATCGGTGAGGATTCCGGTCGAGGTCTTCAGGTTTCCGTCGTTGGTCGCGACGATCTTGTAGTCAACATCAAACTCGGTTGCACCGGTGTTTGCGCCGCCATTTGCTTCGATGCTCTTCTGAACACGAATCTTGGTGACGGGAACCGGGCCACAGGCCTTGTTGTTGTCTTCGCCGTCGTGGTCCTTACCGCTTTCAGCGACGACCTGGTTGAAGAGGCCATAGCCGGCGGTGGGAATACCGTTGGCATCGAGCTTACATTCGAGGTTCTTGACGTCGTAGCCAGCGGCCGACTCGTTGCGCTTGACCTGGAAGCGGATCCAGAACTCGGCGGTCTTACCCGGATCGAGTTCCACTCCGTTGGTCAG
>CAUTOM010000042.1:0-15388 GCA_963540435.1 uncultured Actinomyces sp. | reverse complement strand
TGCGCATCGCGACGGAGATCTACCTCAAGCGCGCGGTCGTCGGCGGCGTGGATCGCGTCTTCGAAATCAACCGGAACTTCCGTAATGAAGGCATGGACTCCTCGCATAGCCCCGAGTTCACTGCCTTGGAAGCATACGAGGCCTACTCGGATTACAACGGTATGGCTGAGCTAACGCGTAACCTGATCCAGCAGTCGGCTCGTGATGCTTTCGGCCTGTCTGAAGGTCAGGAAATAGTCACGCTGGCAGACGGCACCGAGTACGACCTTTCAGGTGAATGGGATCATATCGACCTGTACGGCTCTACCTCCGAGGCTCTGGGTGAAGAAATCACCGTGGAGACGCCGCGTGAGACCCTCGTCAAGTACGCGGAGCGCATCGGCCTGGAGGTCGACGACTACGCCGTGTCCGGCAAGATTGTGGAAGACATCTTCGAGGAGCTCGTCGCCTCCAAGCTGTGGGCGCCGACCTTCGTCTACGACTTCCCGGAGGACACCTCCCCGCTGACCCGCTACCACCGCTCGCGCCCCGGCCTCACCGAAAAGTGGGACCTGTACGTGCGCGGCTTCGAGACGGCGACCGCCTACTCGGAGCTCGCCGACCCGGTCGTCCAGCGTGAACGCTTCGAGGCGCAGGCCCTTGCGGCTGCTAACGGCGACCCCGAGGCCATGGTCTTGGACGAGGACTTCCTCATCGCCATGGAGCAGGGATTCCCGCCGTGCGGTGGTATGGGTATGGGCATCGACCGTCTGCTTATGGTGCTGACCGGCCAGGGTATCCGTGAAACGATCCCCTTCCCGCTGGTCAAGCGCCTGGGCTGATTTTCAAGCATTCAGCGGCCGGCTTTCGTCAATTGACGAGGCCGGTCGCTGTTTATGTGCATACATACGCGCGCGCTCCGCTGAAGCGTAGCAGGGCTTAGGCGTGGGTTCGGTGACGGATCAGGTCAAGAAGCTCTCGAGCAGCGCCGTCATCCAAGACAAGATCGGTGATGACTCCTGCACGTAGAGCTCCCAGAAGTGGGAGAGCCTTCGAAGCACCCGCAACAACGGCAAGACGCCTCGGGATCTTCTTCAAAGTTTCGGGGAAAGGACCCGAAGCGCGACGGTTTAAGTCCATGTCGGTTGAGCCGTCCTCGCGAATAAGGACCGTGCACACGTCACCCACGACGCCATCTTCTTGCGCCTGAGCGATTTCGTCAGCATCAAGGAATCCTCCGGAGTACACGCGGGAAGGAAGACGCGCGGAAAGAGAACCAACACCGAAGAGAGCGACATTTGCCGAGTCGATCGTTGCAAGCACAGAGGTGATTGAGCGTTCCCTCCACAGTGCTTCCTTAGTTTCCGGGAAATCGAAGAATGCGGGAACAGGGAAGTGGACCATACGTGCGCCCAGTGCGGTTGCGGCGCGCGAAATAATTGCGTCGGCGTAGGGGACGCCGGATTCTGTTGCTGTTGCTGCACCGTTGAGTTGGACGACCGTGGATCCCGGGAGGTTGACGCGAGGCAGACACCGCGTGACCTCGGATGTCGTATTACCCCAGGCAATTCCTAAAGTGTCACCGGGCTTTAAAAGATCAACCAGTCGTTCTGCAGCGACGCGAGCAACATTGTGGAGGCGATTGACTTCGGTGTGAATATCGTGGACAGGGACAACCGAAGTGTGGACTCCAAAAATCTCGTTGATCTGCCCAGAAAGCGAACCCCGGTTCCCGGGAGTTGAAGCGACAGAAATACGGACCAAGCCCGAATTGCGCGCGTAGGTCAGTAAACGGGAGACGGACGAACGTGACACACCGAGGTGGCGGGCGATGGTTTCCATCGTCTGCCCCTGGAGGTAGTACATCGAGGCCGCTTCATGCGCCTGTTCGTCACGTATCGTCACATTTCCTAGTATGCCATGCACAAGCGTGCAGGGAGATGCATTTGATGAGTCGAGTGTTTACAACAAAAGCGAGCAAGTAAACCTCGTCAATTCGCGAAGAAGGGATCTCTGCGCGTGAACAAACGTTCATTGAAATTATGGTGAGTAGGCATTGAATGAGATACTAGAAGGATTCTTGGGTCGCGCTTCATGGCGCGGTGTTCCTCGTGTTGGGGGGCGCATCGTCATCGCTGCCGCAATCTACTATCTCGCTTGCGCCTGAGTAGTGCACAACGACGTGACAACAACTCTGAAAGGACATTCATGACGACCGAAAAATTTGTCATGGCGATCGATCAAGGAACAACCTCCACACGAGCGATCATCTTCAATCACTCCGGTGAGATTGTCTCCGTTGGGCAGAAAGAATTCACTCAGATTTTCCCCAATCCAGGATGGGTAGAACACGACCCGATGGAAATTTGGGGTTCTGTGCGAACGGTTGTTGCCGAGGCCTTACAGAAGGCAGAGATTAACCGTCACTCTCTTGCGGCTGTTGGTATTACAAACCAGCGAGAGACCACCGTGGTGTGGGATAAGAACACCGGAGAACCGGTCTATAACGCAATCGTCTGGCAAGACATGCGTACCTCCGACATCGTTAAAGAACTTGAGGGGAATGAAGGGCCCGATCGCTTCCGTCAGATCTGTGGCCTCGGACTCTCACCTTATTTCTCAGGCTCAAAGATTAAGTGGATCCTCGACAACGTTGAGGGAGTACGTCAGCGTGCCGAGGCCGGGAACCTCCTCTTCGGCAATACCGACTGCTGGGTGTTGTGGAATCTGACGGGAGGCGTGAACGGCGGCGTTCACTGCACCGATGTCACCAACGCCTCGCGCACGATGCTCATGGACATCCGTACGCTTCAGTGGCGTCAGGACGTATGTGAGATTTTCGGGATCCCCATGTCGATGCTCCCCGAAATCAAGTCCTCTTCTGAGATCTATGGCTATGGACGGAAGAATGGCTTGCTCATCGACACCCCGATCTCAGGCATCCTCGGTGATCAACAAGCTGCAACCTTCGGCCAGGCCTGCTTTGAAAAGGGTATGGCGAAGAACACCTACGGAACCGGCTGCTTCATGCTGATGAATACCGGAACTGAGCCGGTCTTTTCTGAAAACGGTCTGCTGACAACAGTCGCTTACAAGATCGGCGACCAGGATCCGGTCTATGCCCTCGAAGGCTCGATCGCCATCGCCGGTTCGCTCACCCAATGGATGCGCGACAACCTGGGACTCATTGAAGAATCGAAGGATATTCAGGCACTTGCTCAGACCGTTGACGATAACGGGGGAGTCTACTTCGTCCCGGCATTCTCAGGACTCTTCGCCCCCTACTGGCGTTCGGATGCGCGCGGGGCAATTGTGGGACTGACTCGCTATGTCAACAAGGGACACATCGCCCGCGCCGTCGAAGAGTCGACGGCGTTCCAAAGTGCGGAAGTCCTCGACGCAATGAATGCGGACGCGGGAGTGCCACTCAAGGAACTTAAAGTTGACGGTGGAATGACGCATGACAACCTCGTCATGCAGTTCCAAGCCGACCTATGTGGCGTAGACGTTGTTCGCCCGAAAGTCATTGAAACGACTGCGCTGGGCGCGGCCTATGCGGCTGGAATTGCTGTTGGTTACTGGACAGGAACCGAAGACATCGTGGCCAACTGGCAGGAAGGAAAACGCTGGACTCCTACGATGGATGCCGCCGAGCGTGATCGCACCTACCGTCTGTGGAAGAAGGCCGTGACGAGAACTTTCGATTGGGTCGAAGAAGAGTAGATGAAGGGGCGCGCGTAAAAACACTCAACGGGATCCTAAGGGCCATATAGGATTGCTCTATGGATCCCGTTGACGTTGAAGAGACCTACCTCCTGATCGATGGCGAAAATATTGACGCCACCCTTGGCCTATCCGTTTTAGAACGCCGCCCCACTCCCGAAGAACGACCCCGTTGGGATCGCATTCGTGAAGCAACTGAACAGCTCTGGAACCAGCATGTGCGTGGCCTGTTCTTCCTGAACGGGAGTTCGGGATATTTGCCCATGGGCTTCATTCAGGCTCTGCATGCGATGGGCTATCGTGCACTTCCCTTGGCGGGGCCCGAGGATATGAAAGTTGTTGACGTTGGTATCCAACGCACTCTCGAGGCGATCGCCCACAAGGGCGCGGGGTCAGTCATTTTGGCCTCGCATGACGCGGATTTCCTTCCCCAAATTCAAGAACTCCTTGAGAACGGGCATCGCGTCGGGATCATGTGCTTCAAGGAATTCCTTTCGAGCCAATTCCATGAACTTGAGGACATGGGACTCGAAATCATCGACCTCGAATATGATGCGCATGCCTTCCAAGTTCAGCTCCCGCGCATTCATATCATCGACATTGACGCCTTCGATCCCTTCGATTACATCTAAAACGCATAAAAGTGTGGGCCCTGGAATCCAGGGCCCACACTTTTATGCGATAAATCAGTTCTGCTGCTTCAGCGCTGCAAGACGAGCTTCAATCTCGACCTGCGAAGCATCGGTCTCGAGCTCGGCAAACTGAGCGTCCAGCGAAGATGCGGCGACCTCTGCCTTGCCCTGTGCGAGTGCCTCAGTGCGACGAACCTTGTCTTCGAAGCGAGAGAGTTCGGAAGAAGGATCAAGAATATTGATCGAAGAAACCGCATCGGTAACCTGTGCCTGAGCCTCGGCTGCCTTCTGGCGAGCAACAAGCTGATCGCGCTTGATCTTGAGCTCTCCGAGCTTGTCCTTCATCTGCGTCAGACCGGTCTTGAGCTTCTCAACAACTTCGCGCTGTGAGGCAATGATGGGCTCGGCGGTCTTTGCTTCGCCTTCGAACTGGATCTGCTTGCCGATGGCGACGCGTGCGAGGTCGTCCCACTTCTGTGCGCCAGCCTGATCACCGGCCGCGCGCAGTTCCTCAGCCTTTGCCGAGGCCGCGGCTGCCTTGCGTCCCCAGTCTGCGGCGACTGCGACGTCTTCTTCGTAATCCTTTTCAGCCAAGCGGAGGTTACCGACAGTCTGTGCGACTGCGGTTTCTGCCTCTGCAATGGAATTCGTGTAGTCACGAATGAGCTGATCGAGCATCTTCTGCGGGTCTTCAGCGCGGTCGAGGAGCGCGTTGATGTTGGCCTTGGCCAGCTGAGAGATGCGTCCGAGAATGGTCTGCTTTTCCGCCATTGTTTTCTCCTTGGGATGCGGGAAAGGGATGTTGGTTGAACTATACCTTACTTAGAACGAATCGGTGTGACCCGATCCACTCGAGCCGCCGAAGCCGCCCGAGGATCCGCCGAAGCCGCCAAAACCACCGAAACTGCCACTATTGCTGGAGCCTCCGCCACCCCAGCTTGATCCGCCCCAATCGCTGCCCCAGGAACGGCGGTGTGAACCACCCGAGGAAAGAATGCTATCGAGAACCGACCAGACCAGAGCGCCGGTGAGCCCATCCGCAAAACGGCTTCCGGATGATTGCTGGGGAGTGGCGAGCGGGGCTGTCATAGCTGACTGCGCGTAGGAAATTGCAGTGCGTGCTTGGGTGGCAGCACTCTCGTCGTCGCCCTGGTTGTGGAATGAGTGTGCATTTTGGAGTGCAGAGCGCGCAAAAGAAAGCTGGGAACGTGCATCGAATCCGACCAAGGATCCGTGGCTTGTGATGTGTTGGTTCGCGCGTGCAACCTCTGAATCAGCCTGTGCGAGGAGCGCATCGATTCCCGATTGAGCGCGCTGGGCGCGCTCTTCGGCACTGCGCAGGGGGGCCAAGGCCTCGTCAAGCGAAGCCTCCGCAAGACGCAAGGATTCCAGAGCAGCAAGAGGATCGCCCTGGCCGTTTTGGGCTGCGTGGCCGGCACTAATGGCACTCTGAGCTGAATCCACCAAGGGTTTGAAGGCGACCGGATCCGCCTTCAGGCGAGTGACATCAGAAATATCGGAAGTGATCGAACCGATCGCGGCGGTCAGAAGCTCGGAAGAACGGGCAAGCTGGTCGGGCGCTTGGGTAATCGATTCAAGTTGGTGGCGAGCAAGAGCTAGAGCGCGGCGTGCAACTTCTAAAGTCTCATAGGCGTTTTGTCCGGACTGTTGAGCTGCGAGGGCTTCCTTTGCACTTGTCTCGGCTTGATCAAGGAGCGCGCGGGCTTGGTCAGGGCGACCGATTAAAGAGGAGATGGCCTCGGCAGAATAAGCAAGCTTGAGGGTCTGCAGATCCATCTGCGCCTGCGAAATCTGATTACGGGTCTGTGCGATCGACTCTAAAATATCGCTGACCTGCTCGCCGATATTCGCTTCCTTATTACGGCGCTCGGTGAAGGTTTGTCTTTCTTGAACGAGCTGGTTCATCGCCGTGTTGAGGCGGTTGATGAAGTCATTCATTTCCTGGGTGGAAACGGGATTTGATCCGTCCTCATTTCCACGTTGCAGGGCGAATCCTTGGCTCACAAGGGTTCGCGCGTTGTCAATCGCGCTGGAGAAGGAAGCAACGGCATCGGGACCGAACTGAGCGCGGGCGAATTCGATCTCGTCCTCGGCTGCGCGCACGACATCGTCGGCGTCAAGAAGCATACGAGCCAGATCCAAGGTCGACTGGACCCTTTGCTGTTCCTGCGTGCCGACAACGGTCTTTCGGGTCTTGCGCTGCGAACGCGCGATGGCCGTGACGAGGATAATCGGGAGGAGAATCAAGATAAAGACGAAGAGAATCATGGTACCTAGGGGGAAGGATGAACTACCGCTTGTGCTGGTAGACGAATGCGTAGCTGCACTTGTTGTCGTTGTCTTTGTTGCTGTCGCTCCGCTGGACTGGGCGGCCTTCAAGCTCGAAGAGTAGGCCTGAATTGCCGAAACGACAGTGTCTGCATCAAGTGGATTTGCTTTCCCAAGTTCCGTCTTCGCGGCAGCGAAGGCGCTGACAACCGCGGAGTCAGCGATACCCTTCTGGTCGGTGTTTCCGCAGGTCGCTGCAACGCGCTGCTCTGTGGCAATCACAAGGACAAGAGAGGCGTTAGACAAACCGGATTTGGTTCCCGCGGCCTCGCACCACTTCACCGGTGCCTGATCCGAAAAGTCAGTAACTAGGACGACGTAAGCGTCCAGGCCACCTGACTTAAGCTTGCTGAGGCTTTGGCTGGCAGACTGTGCCTGAGAATCAGACAGGAAAGAATGCGGGTCTGTGACAGTCGAGGTGATGGTCACGGGCGAGTCAGCGTGCGCCATGCCAATTGGCACACATGCGAAAGCAATCGCAGCAAAGAGCGCAATACACCGGGAGCGAAAACCGTGGTAAAACATAGCCACTAGCTTACGACGATGCGGCGGCTGAGTGGAGAGCCATCTATGATGGTGGTTACGTCGTAAACCAAATGACAAAGGAAGGAGTGCGGAAATGCCCACTGGTAAGGTGAAGTTTTTTGATGCCGAGCGCGGTTTTGGCTTCATTACAGGAGAAGACGGTGGACAGGTTTTTCTGCACTCATCGGCTCTTCCTGAAGGAGTGATTCCTCGTCCCGGAACTCGTGTCGAGTACGGAATCGCTGATGGGCGCAAAGGCCCGCAGGCTCTATCCGTTCGCGTAATTGCTGCGCCGCACTCTGTAGCGCGTGCACAGCGTCGTAAGCCTGAAGCAATGGTTTCCGTCGTCGAAGACTTGATTAAGCTGCTCGATGCATCCTCGGAGTCTTTGCGCCGCGGACACTACCCGGAAAACGCCGCGAAGATCGCGAAGGTCATGCGAGCCGTTGCAGAGGATTTTGATGCCTGAAAAGAACACTTCCGCTCATAACCGCGTGGATGCTCAACTCGCCCAAGCGGTTGATTTCGCGCGCGAAAATGCCCTCGAAATAGCGGGAGAATCTTCGCTCGGTGAACATCTATCGTTTGAGATGAACGCAGAACGTCTGGGCACGCACTACTTTGCGTGCACGGACGCGGGCTATGTGGGTTGGCGTTGGTCTGTGACCGTAACGCGAGTTCCTCGTTCACGCAAGATCACCGTTTGCGAAGTTGATCTGGTTCCCGGTGAAGGATCGCTTTTGGCTCCCGAATGGGTTCCTTGGGAAGAACGCCTTCAACCCGGTGACGTGAGCCGCGATGACGTCTTGCCCTATCGTGATGACGATGATCGTTTGGAATCGGGTTTAGAAGACAGCGGTGAGTATCCGGATCTTCCCACCGATCGCGAACTCGGCTTAGGGCGCGTGCGTGTACTTTCTGCAAAAGGATGCGATCAGGCTGCCCAGCGCTGGTACGAATCAGAGCGAGGTCCCAAGCGCGGACGTCGTCCGAAGCAGACCTGCTCGACCTGCGGCTTCTTGATGAAGATGGCCGGCTCCATGCGTTTGGCATTCGGAGTATGTGCAAATGAATGGGCCCCGGATGATGGCTGCGTCGTCAGTTTAGATCACACCTGCGGTGCGCACTCTGAAACAGATGTCCCCAATAACGGTACAGATTGGCCTGTTCGGCCCTCGCGCATCAACGATTTTCTTGTTGAATCTGAGCGGATCGGGTCCTGAAAAACGAAACTGGTTCTAAACAAGAACTATAAGCAGGTCAGAGCTCCAAATCAAAACTGGTCTCGCCAGGTGAAGAACGCTTCACTTTGAGCATTTTTTCAGCGAAAATTTGGGGAGTGAGCACACAAGAAAAAGCGCCCGCGAGCGCAAAGCCACTAAATTCCCTTGACGCTTTCTTCCACATTTCTGAACGTGGATCCACTGTTGGCCGTGAAATTCGAGGTGGCGTGGTCACCTTCTTCGCAATGGCCTACATCCTTGTTGTTAACCCATTGATTCTTTCTGCTGCCCTGCCTGAGGGTAGCTCCATCACTGCCCCTGGAATTGCTGCCGGCACCGCTTTGGTTGCCGGCATCATGACTATTCTCATGGGTGTGGTCGCAAACTACCCGCTGGCTTTGGCTGCGGGCATGGGCTTGAACGCCATCGTTGCTTTCACACTTGTTCTGGGAGCAAAACTGACCTTCCAAGAGGCCATGGGCCTGATCTTCTGGGAAGGCATTCTCATTACAGTCTTGGTTCTGACCGGATTCCGCGAGGCCGTTTTCCGCGCGGTTCCCTACCAGCTCAAGACCGCGATCTCCGTTGGTATCGGCCTCTTCGTGTCCTTGGTTGGTCTGATTAACGCGGGTATCATCCGCGCTGGTTCAACCCCGGTTCAGCTGGGTATCAACGGCTCTCTGGACGGCTGGCCAACTCTGGTCTTCGTTTTCGGCTTGGTTGTCACCATCATCTTGTACGTTCGCAAGGTAAAGGGTGCGATGCTGATCGGCCTGCTCTCCTCGACCGTCTTGGCTGTCATCTTGCAGGCAATCCTTCACCTGCCCGCAAAGAGCGAGACCACTCCCACCGGTTGGGGACAAACTGTTCCTTCCTTGAGTGGGTCGCCCGTCTCGGTTCCTTCCTTCAACTCCCTGTTCCAGATTGACTTCATTGGGGCTTTCAGCAAGCTCGGCGTCGTCTCGGTGGTTCTGTTGATCTTCTCCCTGATGCTCGCGGACTTCTTCGACACCATGGGAACCATGGTCGCCGTGGGTGCTGAAGGTGACCTCTTGGATAATGGTGGAAACCCCCCTCACTCCAGCCGCATCCTCCTCATCGACTCTCTGGCTGCTGCTGCCGGCGGTCTGGGTGGCGTTTCCTCAAACACTTCCTACATTGAATCGACCTCAGGTGTGGGTGAAGGTGCACGTACGGGTCTGGCTTCGGTTGTCACCGGTGTCCTCTTCCTGCTGTCGACCTTCCTTTCGCCTCTCGTTCAGCTTGTTCCGACCGAGGCCGCTTCGACCGCTTTGGTCTTCGTTGGCTTCTTGATGATGGCTCAGGTTCTGGAAGTCGATTGGAAGGATCCGGAGTTCGCAATTCCCGGATTCCTCACCATCGCCTTCATGCCTTTCGCCTACTCGATCTCGGCTGGTATCGGTGTTGGCTTCATTGCCTACACGATCATCCAGATTGCCGTTGGTAAGGCACGCAAGGTTCATCCGCTGATGTGGCTGGCGTCGATTCTCTTCGTCATCTACTTCCTCTTGGGTCCGATCCAAGCGGCCCTGGGAGCCTGATCTTCATCCTTCCTTGTGTGGGGGTGAGATGCGAGTGATCGTGTCTTGCCCCCACGTGTTTATTCCAAGGGATTTCTCCCTTGTGACGTATTCTCAAATGAAGACGGAACGAAAGTAGGGGAGTTCGTGTCAACGACGTTTCAATCCATGCAATACCGAAGCTTTCGCCATTGGTTTATCGCCAATGTTCTTGCGGCTTCGGCTCAGTGGATGCAACGCGTTGCCCAGGACTGGTTGGTTCTCACGGTCCTGACCCATAATTCTTCGTTTCAAGTCGGTATCGTGACGGCTCTACAGTTTCTGCCGCTCTTACTCTTCAGTCCGTACGCCGGTGTCGTCGTTGACCGTGTGGACCGCAAGACGATCATCCAGATCACTCAGTGTTCTTTTGGAGTTTTCGGCCTTTTGTTGGGGACCATGGTCTTCACAGGACATGCGAGCTTGTGGCTGGTTTACCTTCTTGCTTTCGGCGGGGGAGTCGCTGCGGCTTTTGATTCGCCGGCTCGCCAGGCTTTTGTTTCGGAGCTTGTGCCCGCAAGGTCGATCACTAACGCGGTCGCGCTGAACTCTGTTGCGTTTAACTTTGCTCGCCTGATTGGCCCAGCGATCTCGGGTTTGATGATTGATTGGGTTGGCGAGGCCTGGGTTTTCTTCGTGAATACCGGGATCTTCCTTGTTGCGGCGATGTTTACGACCTCGATCCGCCATCGCGATTTGGTTCCGCGTCGGCCGGTTCCTCGCAAGAAGGGGCAGTTGCGTGAGGGCTTGGTCTATCTGCGAGGCCGCCCTGACCTTTTGTTGATCATCCTTGTCGTTGGCGTTGCCTCGGCTTTGACACTCAACCAGCAATTGACGACCGCCGTTATGGCAACGAGCGTGTTCCATAAGGGCGCGGGACAATACGGCATTTTGGGAACACTGATTGCGGTTGGTTCTTTGTCCGGTGCTCTCTTTGCTGCTAGGCGTAAGCTACCTCGTTTGCGTTTGGTCATGGGATCGACGATCGCGCTCAGCATTGTTTCGACGATTCTGGCATTTATGCCGACCTATGAAACTTACGCGTTGATGTGTATTCCGAATGGCTTCGCCATGATCACGATGCTGACCGCTGCGAATGCCACGGTCCAGACAACCACTATCGAAGAGATGCGCGGACGCGTCTTGGCCCTCTACGGCATGGTGGTCATGGGATCGACCCCGATTGGTTCGCCTTTCGTTGGATGGATTGGTGAAGTGATTGATGCTCGTGCGTCGATCTGGGTTGGTTCGGTCATTACTTTGATTGTTGCTGTTATTGCGACGGCCTGGAGCATGAAGCGGTGGAATGTGAGCGTTCATCTTCACGCCAGCGCTCATCCCATTGAGATCGACAACCCGCATGCTCACCACGGTGCGGGCGAAGGGAATTGATAACACTTACCTGACCCAATTAGGGGTTTGAGTGGTACCCATGACACCCTCTAACACGCGGTTTTGTGCTCTTGAACACGCGTAGTCGGTAGAAATATGTACTCTAGGGGCAGTACCTAGCCTTGGAGGAAACCGTGAGCGACCTGATCGATACCACCGAAATGTATCTCAAAACGATCTTCGAGCTCGAAGAAGATGGAGTAACACCTCTGCGTGCCCGCATTGTTGAGCGCTTGGGGCACTCTGGCCCCACGGTCTCACAGACAGTTGGGCGAATGGAACGCGACGGCCTCGTCCACGTGATGGGGGATCGCAGGCTGGAACTGACAACTTTGGGGCGCGAAAAGGCGGTTGAGGTGGTTCGCAAGCACCGCCTCGCAGAGCGCTTGCTGACCGACGTTATCGGTTTGGACTGGGCATATACGCATGAGGAAGCGTGCCGTTGGGAACATGTCATGTCGGACCAGGTTGAAAAGCGCCTCGGTGAGATTCTCGATAACCCAACGACAGATCCCTACGGAAACCCCATTCCCGGAACCGATGCTACGTCTACGGGTATCTCAATGGAGCTCGCACTGCGGATGGGTGGGGCGGGTTCTGCCGTCGTTACCCGAATCGGGGAGCCTATTCAGGCAGAGACCGACCTCTTGGCTGATTTTGCTCGTTTCGGGGTTGTTCCGGGGGCGGAAATTGCCTTTGAAGCGAATGCTCGCCAAGTTCTTCTTGAGGTCACTCGTGCAGCGGATGGGAGTTCGGTAACACAAACGGGGGCGGTTCAGCTTCCGCTCACACTCTCTCCGCATTTATTTGTCGACCTGAATTAGCTCTCTGACCAGCATGTCTGGGAAGTGCCTGTAAAACCTTAAGAAAACCTGTAATAAGTTCGTCATTCTTTCGTTACATTCGCGTGACATTTCGGGGATGCTACGCTAGACTAAAACAAGGCGAAAAAAGCCGACCGCTCTTCGTTCACCGAGGTTGAACCGCGAAGAGATTGGGAAACTGAGGTTCAACGCGGGGAAACCAATTCCGACCCTTCGCGGTCTTGGGGTGAAGCTTGGGAGACCAAGCCGGGCACTCCTGTCCGAACCCGACAGCTCACCTCGCAGGTCTAAGAGGAGAAAATTGTGACAACAGTAAAGCCTGCCCCGCGGCACCGCAAGGCCCGCCGCCCGATGGCCCCTGTTTTCGGCCTAGCTGACACTCTCACGTCGTTCAAGACTCCGCTTCGTGGCACTGCAGCTGCGTCAGCTGCTGGACTTGCACTGACTGCTGTCGTCGGTGGAGCTGCAACTGCAGCCCCTACCGCTCACGAAGCTGCGGTCGATACTTCCACAAACACCGCGACCGTTCTGCCTACGACTGTTTCGGTCCCGGATATCGCCTGGTCTGCTAGCGACGAAGTTTCCGCTTCGGCTGAAGCCCCTGCCGCTGTTGCAACGACGAATGCTGCTTCGCGTGATTACACTCGCGCGGATCTGAGCGATTCGGCGACTTCGTCTGCAGCAGTGAATCCCTCGGGCTCTGACATCGTTTCGATCGCGATGTCTCTCACTGGCATTCCTTATGTCTACGGTGGCTCAACCCCCGCGGGCTTCGACTGCTCGGGCTTCACCCAGTACGTCTACGCCCAAGTTGGTATTTCCATTCCCCGTACTTCCGGTGCACAGGGTGCAGCAGGCACCTTCGTCTCGGCTTCCGAGGCTCGCCCCGGTGACTTGGTGTGGCACGCCTACGGACACGTGGGCATCTATGCCGGTAATGGAATGGTTATCGAAGCAACGACTCCCGGCTCTGTGACGAAGATCCAGCCGCTGTGGGGTAACTACAGCTTCGTGCGCTACTGAGTTTTCCTGTGTGAGTGAAGGGGTCGCTTCTGCGGCCCCTTCACTATTTCTCTGGGGATATCCTGAACCCCTGACATTTCACCGTGAAATAGGGCAAAATAGAGGCGACGGCAATCACGAGGAGGTAGTCATGGGGACATCAGAAGTGATTTTGGTCGGAGTCGATGGCTCAAAGGAGAGCTACGCAGCAGTTAAGTGGGCAGCTGAGCGTTCAAAGGTGCGTGACTGCCGCCTTCACATCATTTGTACCTACGCGGTCGCGTCCTACGCAGCAGCAACTCTCGATGGGGGTTATGCGGTTCTTGATGATGCGGCTCTTAAGGAAGGTGCATCGCAAATCGTTCAGCAAGGCGTCGATCTTGCGCGTGAAATCGGTGCGACGAACGTGCATGGAGTTGTCGAGGCCGGAGATCCGGCGGGGATCCTCATCGACATGTCCAAGGAAGTCGACCTGATCGTCGTGGGATCTCGCGGTGGGGGAGGCTTCGCGGACCGTCTGCTGGGAACGGTCTCCTCTGCTCTTCCTGCACACGCGAAGTGCCCGGTTGTCATCGTTCCGCGTCATACCTCCGGTAAGGGATTCACACCGGTTGAGAGAATCGTTGTTGGCTCCGATGGGTCTGAGGGGGCAACCTCTGCTCTGAAGCGTGCGATCGACGAAGCGGAGCTATGGGATGCTCGCCTGACAGCGGTTGCAGCCGTGCCGATGGCAACGGGGACGACCATGATGGCGTGGCTTCCTGCAAATATCGACCGCGATGCAATGCTCAAGGACGTCAAGGAAGGCCTTGACGCGGCTGTTGATCAAGCTCTGGATGGGCGCTCGCGCAAGGTCGCGCGCCATGCGCTTGATGGATCTCCCTCGTCATTGCTCATTGAGTTCTCGACCGCGGTTGATCTTGTTGTTGTAGGGACCCGAGGCCGTGGCGGTTTCGCAGGAATTTTGCTGGGATCAACCTCGCAGACGGTGATTGCGCACTCGACCTGCCCAGTCATGGTTGTTCCTTCGAAGCATCATGACGTGCTGCCTGATCCCGCACAAGAGTGGACAAGGCGCTGAACCCTCCCGCTCCTTGACGTTTCGGTCGCCTCTGAGAAAGAGCTGCGCGAAATGGTAGTCTATGGGGGTGCGCCCTCGTAGCTCAGGGGATAGAGCACCGCTCTCCTAAAGCGGGTGTCGGACGTTCGAATCGTCTCGGGGGCACAGAAGATACAAAAACGGCTTGGTTTTCAAGTCGTTTTTGTATTCTTCTATTCGGAGAGACCTTCCCAGATTCGCGCGGTTGCGTCATCGGGGCAGTGAAAAATTAACGCGAAGCAGGATGGGATAGAAGTGAACCGGGTGATTGGGCGCTTGCTGAACCATCCTCTCACGCGCAATTCTGCTTTCATGCACCTGTGGGCCGGCCAGACCGCGGCGGAGTTTGGTTTCCAAGTTGCCACTCTTGCAACCTCGGCAATCGCTATCTCTCTATTGCACGCTTCGGAGTCTGAAATCGGTATTCTCACCGGTTTACAGACACTCGCATTTCTCCTCATCGGTCTTCCTGCAGGTGCCTGGGTTGATCGCTGGCCTAAACGCCGGGTCATGATTGTTTCTGATCTAGCGCGAGTTTTTGCGCTGATTTCAATTCCGATCGCATATGAGTGGTTTACGCTTACGCTCACGCACCTGATGATCGTTGCTGCGCTCTTAGGGCTTGCGACAGTCTTCTTCGATGTTGCCTATCAGTCCTACGTGCCGGCAATCGCATCCACACGGTATATCGCAGCCGCGAATGGCCGGCTCGAGGCCTCGTACCAGGTTGGTGCTGCGGGTGGCCCTGGTTTAGGTGGCTGGCTTTTGGGGGTCTTTGCGCCTCCGCTTGCCTACGTATTTACCGCAGCAACGTACGTGTTTTCGACGGTGGCGATTTGGCGAATTCGAACACCTGAGCCTAAACCCGAGCGCCCTAGTGCTTCGTTGTTTGCGCAAATCCGCGAGGGGCTGAGCTTCGTTCGGCATGAGCGCCTGCTTTTCCCTTTGTTTGGGTGCATCTCCTTTGCTGCGTTTACGGGTTCAGGGATACGCGTTCTCTTGCCAATTTTGGTGCTTCGAACACTGGGCATGAATGCGACGCAACTGGGGGTGCTTCTGA
>CAUTOM010000041.1:0-15725 GCA_963540435.1 uncultured Actinomyces sp. | reverse complement strand
GTTCTCCCAGGATTGATTCTCTTTCTCATCGGATTGGTGATCTGGTGTTCAGAAACATACAGCGATGCGCAAATTGCTGTTTTCTGGAGAGATATGTCCAGTGATTTCTATTCAAAACGAGGAGCGAGCATACGCCGCCTCGCATGGACGTTAGCTGCAATTTCCAGCGGCACAGGTGTACTTCTAAACAGCGCTGATGCACCGCACTCACTCGTTCTTATCACTGTTATCTTCACGTTCTTTTTTCTTCTCATTGCTGTCCTCTATTTCCTTCCGCTTCCAGTCCCTCGCTGCCTAGACGCGCAGTGGCAGTGGCACAAGCGCCAAGGATTTCTCGATGAAAATCGCCACATCATCGCACCTACACCGAGCCAGGTCAATAATTTGACATTCACGTTTGGAGATATCTCAATGTCTTTAACCGCGACAATGGAGCTCCCCGACACGTGGAGGGCGTTATCTCTCCCAAATCCGAAGGCGATACTCACTCCACAGATTCCGCCAATAGTTAACGCGACCTCCGCGCACCCCCGTTCCCCTTTAGATGACGCTCTCTTTGTTGCAGTCGGAATTCCGGAAAAGACGACAGGCTTCCGACCGAATTTCATCGTGACCATCGATTTAATGGGGGAAAGCCCGATACCCCTCGATAAAATTATTCCCGGCTGGATGACTATCGAAGAGACACGTTTTCCAATCCCAAGTGATGACACACTTATGACTACCGGCCTTTACGTTGACGAAGGACTCTCCTACACAGCGATCCAGTGGACCTGGACTCAGACAGTTAGTAACAGAACTGTCCGCCTCTATGCGACAGCAACCGCAACAACGACTTCAATTAATTCAATCGCTGATCAACTTCCCCGGATGCTCGAGACTTTGCAGGTGATTCCATGAATACTAAAGATCGCCCCACAATTTCAATTCCGACTTGCCTCACAGAAGCATTTCGCGCTGCGGCTCTCACATCAGAGAATGGCGAAAGGATATGGTTAGAAGCTGAAGAAGCGGCTGGACAGCACGTTGAATCCGTTTTTTCTGCAGGCTGCCTGACCGAGGACGCACTGAATCTGTTTGCCCCTATCCAGAAGAGCACTCATCCGATCACTATTTATTCACTCTCACCTCATTACACACCCAACGTAATACGTCAGCTCTGTATTTTTCAGGCCCCGATTTCGACAACAGTTTTACGCTCCGTCGGAGAAGAAAGCCATATCTATCTGATCGATACAGAAGAAACCCCCCACGTTTTACTGGCAAACTCACCGATCTTCACTCGTGAGAACGATTTCGACGCTCCAAGACGCATTCATTCGCAGGCAGTTGACGCACTCAGTAGAGGTGATATCGAAAAAGCCAAAGGACTGCTCATAGATCGGACGACTCGATATATGAATGCAAGGTTTCACCGGGAAATTGAGGAAGATAACTGGGAATATTCGGTGTGGACTCGATGGAAGCGCGTTGCCAGGCGCTATGAGCCAATTTCAAGCATCACAACACTGTCAACTCCTTCGGCAAGCTACAAGATTGCAACCTCACGTGTACCTTCCAGTTACCTCGCTCCGCCCTGCACGGTTCGCAAACAACGTTCAGATCCGGAACAAGTTGAGCTCGAGGGCTACTACCAAACGATGCTCTGGTGCGAGCTCGCCAACTACTTCAACCTTTAGGAGGTAAGGTGTCTCAGGATATCGAATGGCATCCAGAGCAAGTGGCACAAGCTGCGAAAAAAGCTGATGACGCTGGAGAAAGTGCGGCAAAAATACGACTCTCTTCTATCCCAGCTGCTGGAACCAGCCAAGAAACACTCGATTCATTGATTGATGCGATGAACGATTTAGCTGACCAGATAGCATTCGCTGCTGCAGGGATATCGCATGTGGTGACAGAGGTAAACCAAGCATTTATCCGCGTTGAAGCAGACAATCAGGATATAGCCACATCGGCGATTCTTTCATCCTGAAATAACCACCAATTTGCGAGCCCACCTGGTTTAGGCCGAGAGAGCTAATCTCCCACTCTCAAACTGAACAAGAAGATCAATCGACCTGTGCGCCTCGGTAATGCGGGTTCGCAAGGTTTTCCGGCGAAAGAATCGCCTCGACCTCTTCATCCGAAAGCAATCCCATCTCGGCAATCACTTCGCGAACGGTCTTCCCCTCTGCAGCAGCGCGCTTACCCACAACATCGCCGAGGTGGTGCCCGATCACATCATTGAAGTACGTAACAATACCAATAGAGTTCTCAACGTAGGAGCGGCAGACCTCGGCATTTGCTGTGATTCCATTGACGCAGCGCTCACGAAGAGTGTCACATGCATTGACCAGAAGATCGATCGATTCAAAGATCGCCTGAGCGATGACCGGTTCCATCACGTTGAGTTGCAGCTGGCCCGCTTCGGCAGCCATCGTGACAGTCTGGTCGTTGCCAATGACCTTGAAGCAGACCTGATTGACGACCTCGGGAATGATGGGATTGACCTTCGCGGGCATGATAGATGAACCCGCTGCCATTTCGGGAAGGTTAATCTCGTTCAATCCTGCGCGCGGACCGGAAGCAAGCAAGCGCAAGTCATTGCAAATCTTCGAAAGCTTCACCGCGGTACGCTTGATCGCTGCGTGCATCGAAACGTAAGCGCCGGTATCTGACGTTGCCTCAACCAAGTGGGTTGCCCCCTTTACCCGAGCCCCACTGATCTGAGCCAAATGACGCACGACTGCTTCTTGGTAACCCGCAGGAGTATTGAGCCCAGTGCCAATAGCGGTTGCACCTAGGTTAGTTTCAAGAAGCAACTCCGAGTTCGCCTCGAGACGCGGGTCCTCTTCGCGCAAGGTCACTGCGAAAGCGGTCATTTCTTGGCCAAGAGTCATGGGAACAGCATCCTGAAGCTGCGTACGCCCCATGGTCAGAATGTCGCGGAATTCTTCTCCCTTTGCATCAAAAGCTGCTGCGAGATCTTCGATAGCAATGCGCAGCCTCTCGACTTTACCGTGCAAAGCCAGACGGAACGCCGTTGGATAGGCATCGTTGGTGGACTGCGAGTGATTGACGTGATCGTTGGGATTAATGACCGAGTAGTCCCCCCGAGGCAACCCCATCATTTCGAGTGCACGGTTGGCGATAACTTCGTTCGCGTTCATATTGACGCTTGTCCCCGCACCACCTTGGAACTGATCGATTGGGAATTGGTCCATACACGAGCCATTCGTCAAAATGTCATCGCATGCGGCAACAATCGCATCAGCAGACTTTGCGCTAATCACTCGTAATTCACGGTTCGCCAGCGCACAGGCTTTCTTCACTTGGACGATGGCACGAATCAGTTCAGGAACTTGATTGATACTGCGGCCGCTGATCTGATAGTTCTCAAGAGCTCGCAGAGTATGAATCCCCCAATATGCATCATCAGGAACCTCACGCGTGCCCAGCAGATCTTCTTCGATACGTGCCACCTGTTATCTCCTTGATTCAGTGCGTCAGCTATGGCTCTCTTTGATTTTAGGACACGAATTGAAAACTAGTGAGTCAGCTCATCGACGCTGGCGAAGATATCCCCAAAACTTTGCCAGTCAGCGATGATGGAATCCTCAATGCTGATGTGGAGTTCATGTTCAATTGCCGTGACGATCGCATAGAGAGAAAGAGTATCGAGGTCGAGTTCTTCCAATGAAAGACCATCGTGAAGCTGAGATTCATCGACGGAAGTATGTGCACGCACCGCATTGACGAGGACCGAGCGAACATGCACGCTTCTTTCTTCTTGCGCTTTCTCGCGTGCGCCCTCGATCGCGTCTACGGGAGTATTTTCGACATTCGAGGCCAAGGCTTGACCGAGTGCATCTCCTAGGAGATCGCCAATGGTCCCCATCGGTCAGCCCACTCGATTCAGCCAGCGCACGGGAGCCCCCGCACCAGCATGACGGAAGGGTTCAAGTTCATCGTCCCATGCCTGTCCAAGAGCAAGATCTAGCCCTTCACGCAGTTCCTCGTAGGAAGTGGCGTTTTCAATTGCAGCGCGAACACGATCCTCAGGAACGACAACATTGCCCACGCTATCCATTTGGGCATGGAAGATTCCCAAAGACGGCGTGTGAGACCACCGGCCAGCATCGCATGACGGGCTTGCTTCTTCGGTAACTTCGTAGCGCAGGTGTTCCCAACCGCGAAGTGCAGAAGCGAGTCGGGCTCCAGAACCGGCACTGCCCACCCAAGAGTATTCGCTCCTGAGCATCCCGGGAGCAGCTTCTTGTGGAGTCCACTGCAAATGAACCTCAGTTCCCAAGGCAGCACCAACGGCCCACTCAATGTGCGGACAAAGAGCAGGCGGGGTTGAGTGTACGAAAAGTACACCGCGGGTATAGGTCCCTCGCATTGTGGCCTCCTGTGTTTGAGGATCGTCTTCCCCTACGTCCTCTTACGTCAATGCCACAAACAAACGGTGTGAAACTATACTAACCTAAAAACTGCGGCGGATCCCAGAGGATCCGCCGCAGTTGCGTGTGATTGATGTTCACATATTGCTTTTAGTAGTTCTGCTCACGAATCTCGCGCAGCGCGCGCTTGCGAGTCTTACGATCCAAGCGATCAATGTAGAGCATGCCGTCCAAGTGATCACATTCGTGTTGAAGACAACGAGCCATAAGCTCCTCGCCTTCAACGACAACAGGCTTGCCATCCAAATCGATGCCCTCCACACGCGCATACCATGCACGCTGAGTGGGGAACCACAACTGCGGTACAGATAGGCAGCCCTCGTCCCCGTCTTGATACTCATCTTCACTGAGTTCAACGATCCGGGGATTGAGCACATAGCCAATCTCGCCATCGATGTTGTAAGAAAAGGCGCGCAACCCGACACCGATCTGGTTCGCGGCCAAACCAGCGCGACCATCCATATCCACAGTTTCAAGGAGATCTTCAACCAGCGACTTCACACTCTGATCAATATCGCGAATGGGATCACAGGGAGTGCGCAGGACCGGATCACCGATCACTCGAATCTCGCGAAGAGCCATTTACTTCACCTTCCCAAAAGATCACGATGGATCTGCTCGATGCGTTCCACCGCCGACTCGACCGGAACTTCAAAAGACTCCCCGCTCGCGCGCAGGCGAATCTCGACCTTACCTTCAGCAAGGCCTCGTCCAACGACGACCGAAACCGGGATACCCACGAGCTCCGCGTCCGCGAACTTCACACCGGCAGATACCTTGCGGCGGTCATCAAAGAGGACGTCAAAGCCATCGCGGTCCAATGCCGATGAGATCGACGCAGCAGCCTCGAAAATCTCATCCGTCTTACCCGTGGCCAGGACGTGTACGTCGAAGGGAGCAATATTCGCAGGCCATGCCAGACCACGCTCGTCGCTATTGGATTCAGCAAGTGCGGCTAGGACACGCGAAACACCAATGCCGTATGAGCCCATGGTGACAACCTGGCTCTTGCCATTTTGGTCTAGAACAGTCAGGCCCAAGGACTTCGCGTACTTGCGGCCAAGCTGGAAGATATGACCGACCTCGATGCCGCGTTCCAAGTGAAGCGGACCAGAACCGTCGGGAGCCTGATCGCCCTCACGGACTTCAGCAGCCTCAATCGTGCCATCAGCCGTAAAATCGCGCCCCATGGTCAACCAATAAACGTGCTTACCGGGAGTATTCGCACCCGCAATCCACGTCGTTCCATCGACAACGCGAGGATCGACGAGGAAACGGATCCCGCCAACCGGGTTGCCTTCTTCATCCAGATGACGCGCGGGAGAGTTCGGACCAGCAGCCATGGGGCCGATGTAGCCCGGAACCAACTCGGGGTACTTTGCTAAGTCTTCCGGGGTCGACATTTCCACCTCAGCGGGCGCAACCGAGGCCTCGAGGCGCTTCATATCAACGTCGCGGTCCCCAGGCACCCCAAGCAGCACGACCTCGCGTTCCCCATCAGGATGGGTCAAGGTCACCACAAAGCTCTTCAATGTATCCGAGGCCTGCCACGGACGATCCTCACGCGGATAGAGCTCGTTCGAGCGCTCGACCAGAGCGTCGATCGTCGGCGCATTAGGTGTCTCACGCATCTCAACTGCGGGAATACCGTCGAAAGGAATCGGATCCGGCGCGGGGGTCACCACGGCCTCGGCATTGGCGGCGTAGCCACCCGGGGAACGCACGAAAGTATCCTCACCGATCGGGCTGGGGTGAAGGAATTCCTCGGAACGAGAACCACCCATAGCACCCGACATAGCGGAAACAATGACGTATTCCAAGCCCAGGCGCTTAAAGATACGCTCGTAGGTGTCGCGCTCATTCTGGTAGGAAACGTCCAGACCTGCATCATCAATATCGAAGGAATACGCATCCTTCATGACAAACTCACGGCCACGGATCAAGCCTGCGCGCGGACGTGCTTCATCGCGATACTTTGTCTGGATCTGGTAGATGGTCAAAGGAAGATCCTTGTAGGAGGAATACTGGTCCTTCACCAGGAGGGTAAACATCTCCTCGTGGGTCGGGGCCAGCAGGTAGTCCCCGCCCTTACGATCCTGAAGTTTGAACAGCGTTGGGCCATACTCGTCCCAGCGATGTGTTTCCTTGTAGGGATCCGCAGGCAGAAGCGCAGGAAGATGAACTTCCTGAGCGCCCATCGCATCCATCTCTTCACGAACGATGTCTTCAACCTTACGCAAAAGGCGCAGGCCCAGAGGAAGCCACGTGTAAATGCCAGGAGCTGTGCGACGAATATAGCCAGCACGGACAAGAAGCTTATGCGAAACTACCTCGGCATCTGCCGGGTCTTCACGCAAAGTACGCAGAAAAAAAGAGGAAAGAGTTCTTAACACACCCCAATCCTAAAGCACGGCGGGCACAGGCACGAAGCCTGCACCCGCCGTGGCATATTGTTCAGCTCACAAAGCCTCTGCTGCTTCTTTCAAATCACGCAGCATCGACATGGTCGAATACGACTCAGCGCACACTCCAGCCCACAGGCGCCACGCAGGAACAGACTCAGTTGCCTGATGACGCTCGCGCAGATGCAGGCGAGTACGATCATTAGCCTCGGGAAGAAGAGCGAAAGTACAGGTACCGGTGTAGTCCTCAACCTGGTCTTCCCACTCGACATTGCTCCCAGGCGCAGGAACGCGAATAACCAAGCAGTCGTTTTCCTGGCGGATCAGCACACGGCCGTCTTCATCCTCTTCAAAAGCGGCGTCCAAAACTTCCCAGACGCGCGTCGGAAGAGCATCGATGACGACCGAGCGGTCGACGACAACATCGGCGTTGGGCAGCTCAAGGTCTCCGGGCAGAGAAACCGCGGCCTCGGAACGGGTCAGTCCGATACGGCGCGGGAAACCCGTTGCGCAAATCGCACCCGCGCACCCCAGTACCCCCAGAGCCAATACGTGACGAATCTTCATAACAATCCCCTTCATCGAAGCGGTAGTAGCAATTGTTTTCTTTGTAGTGAAGGATACGTGAAGCGCACTCGCGCAACTCCCCTAGCGGATGATGGGCATGACCTCGACGGAGCCTTCCCCTTCTTCCAAGCCCATTTCTTCAGCCAGAAGATTAGCGTGTTTGATCAAGGTGGGGACGATGTTGTCTTCGGGAACGGTCTCAACAACTTCTCCGCGGATAAAAATCTGACCCTTGCCATTTCCCGAGGCCACACCCAAGTCAGCTTCACGAGCTTCACCAGGGCCATTCACGACGCAGCCCATGACGGCAACACGCAGGGGCACAGTCAGATCCTTGAGGCCTTCAGTGACGTTTTCTGCCAGTGTCCACACGTCAACCTGGGCACGCCCACACGAAGGACACGAGACGATCTCAAGAGTCTTCTCACGCAGCCCCATAAATTCAAGAAGCTTCGTGCCGACCTTAACTTCTTCTACGGGAGGCGCCGAAAGCGAGACGCGAATCGTATCGCCAATACCATCAGCAAGAAGCACACCGAAAGCTGCGCAGGACTTGATTGTTCCCTGGAATGCGGGACCAGCCTCAGTCACTCCCAAGTGAAGAGGCCAATCGCCTTTCTCTGCAAGAAGACGGTAGGCCTGCACCATCGTGAGTACATCGTGGTGCTTGACGGAAATCTTGAAATCGTGGAAGTCATTTTCTTCGAAGAGTGACGCTTCCCAGACGGCAGACTCAACCAGAGCCTCGGGAGTTGCTCGACCATACTTCTTGAGAAGGCGCGGATCCAAAGACCCGGCATTGACACCAATGCGCAGTGACGTTCCGTGATCGGAAGCCGCACGGCAAATTTCCTTCACCTGGTCATCGAACTTACGGATGTTTCCCGGGTTCACGCGAACTGCACCACAACCGGCCTCGATCGCTGCAAAAACATACTTCGGATTGAAGTGGATGTCAGCGATCACGGGAATACGGGATTGCTTAACGATAATTGGAAGCGCCTCAGCATCCTTATCGGTCGGGCAGGCAACGCGGACAATATCGCAGCCCGCTGCGGTTAGCTCTGCAATCTGCTGAAGCGTTGCGCCAATATCGTGTGTTTTCGTTGTCGTCATCGACTGAACAGAAACGGGAGCCCCTCCACCGACGGGCACATCCCCCACCATGATTCGACGAGTCTTACGACGCGGAAACGGGCTTTCGTGGACGCTCGGCATCCCTAAGTTAATCTCAGTCACTTTGTTATTATCTCCCACTCGAAACCGGCTGGCACGCGGGCTCAGCTCTATTGCAAAGAAATTGGCGCAATGATGTCAGCTGCGACCAGTAAGACTGTCATAGCGATCAGGAGCGCACCCATCGTATATGTCAGTGGCATCAGGCGGGCAGTATCGGCGGGCGGTGGCACTTGCTTGCCTCTGGCACGAGCAATTCCACGCCTAATCCACTCGTAAAGCGCGGAGACAATATGCCCACCATCAAGTGGAGGGAAAGGCAGAAGATTAAAGACAAAAAGCGCCATATTGAGCGAAGCCAAAATCGAGAGAAGCAGAGCAAGCGAGCGCATCCATCCCCCGCTGGAAGCAGTGACATCCGAAGAGGTCGCATCTGCTGCAATTCGGCCGATTCCTACGACCGACATCACACCTGCAGAATCGCGCGGCGTGCCCTTAATGAGTGATTGTCCAACATCCCACAGGGCAAGTGGCAAACGAACGACAACTTTTACAGTACCGGTAAAGGTCTGCCACACTGACGAGGCTACGGTCGCTGGACTTGCCGCATGGTATTCGATTCCAGCAATCACGCCAATGCTCACAGAATCAGCCGTGCGCACCGGGTCGATCTGCACATGATAGCTCTGTCCTTGACGTAGATAGTCGACGCCAATTTCGCCCTGCGAGCTTGCAATCGCTTGGCGCATCTCATCCCACGACTGAACGCCTGTGCCGTTAATTGCGGTGATCGTGTCCCCACTTCGAATTCCAGCCGCGTATGCGGGAGCTTGGACGCTTGTTCCTTGCGAGGACAGTTCTTGGGGAACATCGCCAAGGGTCAGTGAGGCGCGCGGAATTCCGATCCCGACCAAAGCAACCGTCATGAGCACAATGGATAGGAACAAATTGACCATCGGCCCACCCAGCATGACAACGATCTTCTTGGCTGGATGAAGGAGATAAAATGCGCGAGATTCATAGCCCTGAGGAATTTCTTCCATGCTTGCTTCGCGGGCTTCTTGGGCGAGCGTGGGCTTCCCCTTGCTATTCGTTGTCTTTATTCCCTCACGCGCCGGAGCGAACATCCCGACGATACGGACGTAGCCGCCCAGAAGAATTGCTCGAAGGGAATAGGTTGTGTCACCTTTCTTCCACGCAAGAAGTCTGGGACCAAAACCAACAGCGAACTCAGGAACATAGACGCCGAATTTCTTGGCAGGGAGCATATGACCGCATTCGTGCAGGGCAACCGAGATCAGCAACCCCACGATGACAATGACTACACCGATAATTCCCACGTTCGCCCTTCGTCCTCATCCATTGCGTGCGACGGTATTCCTACTGCCCAACCTATTGAGCCTGTTCCAGCCTAGCCGCATCTAGTGCGCATCCGCAGGCACAATCAGTAAGCACACAAGTGCTCAGCCCGATTTCTCGCCCACTCTTCAACGCCGAGAATATCTTCCACACTCGGCTGCGCAATACCGGAATGCTCGGCAAGAACCTGCGCCAAGAGGTCGACAATCGACAGGTAGGGAAGTCTGTCTTCAAGGAAGGCTTGAACGAAAACTTCGTTCGCCGCGTTATAGACTACCGGGTGCGTTTCCGACTCTGAAACGGCTGCGCGGGCAAGAGTGAGGGCCGGGAACGTATCGAAATCAACGGGTTCGAAGGTCCACTCCTGTGCGCGGAGAAAATCAACGGGTCTTTCAATTTCAGGAAGTCGCTCAGGCCAAGTGAGTCCCAGAGCAATCGGGAGCTTCATATCAGGCGGAGAAGCTTGGGCGATCGTTGCGCCATCTTTCCACGTCACCATCGAGTGAACGATGGACTGAGGATGAACAACCGGAACAATATCATCTGCCGGAATATCAAAAAGAAGGTGTGCCTCGATGAGCTCGAGGCCCTTGTTGACCAGTGTTGAGGAATTAATGGTGACAACCGGCCCCATACTCCACGTCGGGTGCGCCAAAGCCTGCTGGGCAGTGACATCCGTGAGTTCGTGGCGCTTCTTCCCTCTGAAAGGACCGCCCGAGGCCGTGAGAACAAGCTGGGCGACCTCGCTCTTCCCCGTCACGCGGGAAGCAGTCAGTCCCTTTTCATGCACACCGCTCTCCAGACACTGAGCAATTGCCGAATGTTCTGAATCAACGGGAACGATCTGTCCAGGTCGACGCATGCGCCTGCGTACCAAGGAACCGCCAACAACCAAGGATTCCTTATTTGCCAGAGCTAGGGTTGCGCCCGCTTCAAGTGCGGCAAGTGTAGGTCCGAGGCCAACGCCTCCGGTAATCCCATTCAAAACCACGGCCTGAGGGAAAGATCCAGCGATCTGCGTCGAGGCCTGCGCACCGTGGAGAATTTCCGGGACAGCACCACCTTTTGAGTGAATCAGTTGAGCGAGCTCATCAACATTGTCACTGTGGATCCCTACGACTTTCGGGCGGTAGCGTACACACTGCTCAGCGAGGAGTTCTAGGGAGTGTCCACCCGCGCTCAGCGCGACGACATCGAAACGCTCTGCGTATTGGTCGATAACCTGCAGGGCCTGGGTACCGATGGATCCCGTTGAGCCTAGAAGGACAACTTGCTGCGTCATCTTTAATTGACGGAGAGAAGGATCTCGACTGCACGGCCTAGATAGGCATCAACTGGCCCCATCGCATATGCTTTTTTGCCGCGCGCAGACTTGAACAATGCATGGCGAACATCGTCAGCCAGAAGCTCCTCACGATCATCAAAGAAGGCAGCGATCCGATCCAAAAGATCATCAACTTGCTCGGCATCGTAGCCAATTCCGGACTTTGGGTGAGCAAAGCGATCCCCATAGGGGCGAAGCAATCGCGGGTACAAGGTGGTCGCGCGGTCTGCAACCCTTTCGTACCAAGCAGCCTCTCCGTTAACTGCAATGTGGTCAGCACGATCACGCTGGACAAAAGCAGCTTCGAGGCGACTCATCGCTGCATCGACAGCCTGTGTGTCATAACCGTTGCGTTGCCGAGGGAAGGAAGCCTGCCGGACCTGCTCCGCACTGAATTGCTCGGCAGGAAGGCCTCCCTCGTAGGCATGACGAGCATCGACGAAGAAGTCATCTACGGCGTCCTTACCGTAACCACGCCGGAAAATTCCCGTCGTCGGGAAAGCGTCGCTCATCGCATCTCCTCTTCATGTGCATTATTCTCACGCGCACTTTGACGCACGCGCTCGCGGTTATTGACAGCCGTCGCAAGCTGCCCGCAAGCACCGTCGATATCGGAGCCGCGGGTATCACGAATCGTTGTCGAGATTCCATTGTCTCGCAGTGTGTGGACGAATGCATCCTGCGCACGACGAGTGGACGCGGTCCAAATGGATCCCGGAGTTGGGTTGAGCGGAATGGGGTTGACATGCGCCCATCCCCTACCGCGCTTATTGAGCTCATCAGCGAGGAGCTGCGCACGCCAGACCTGATCATTCATATCTTTAATCAAGGCGTATTCAATAGATACACGACGTCCAGTTGCAACGAAGTAACGTCGCGCGGCGTCAAGAAGCTCGCCGACCTTCCAACGAGAATTGATAGGGATGAGTTCATCTCTGAGGTCATCGTCTGGAGTATGTAAGGACACGGCCAAAGTGACGGGCAGGCCTTCTTGCGCGAGGCGATCAATCGCAGGAACCAGACCGACCGTCGAGACTGTCACATTGCGTGCCGACATCCCGAAACCGCCTGGAGAAGGATCAATGATCCGATGAAGAGCTCCCACAACTGCCTTGTAGTTGGCCAGAGGCTCCCCCATTCCCATGAACACAATATTCGACAGGTGCGTGAGCGATCCACCGAGCATGCCCTGCTCACATGCTTGATGTGCGCAGCGCACTTGGTCAATGATTTCGGCCGTCGACAAGTTACGTGTCAGTCCCATCTGACCTGTGGCACAGAAAGGACAGCCCATCCCACACCCAGCCTGGGAAGAAATGCACAAAGTCGTGCGGTCGCTATATCGCATGAGAACAGACTCCACACGTGCCCCGTCGTAGAGTTCCCACAGGTGCTTAAGAGTCTGTCCGCGGTCAGCTTCAAGAACAGCGACCTCACGCACAAGAGAAGGAAGAAGCCTCGCAGAAATGACGTCATACGCACTCTTGGGCATATCCGTCATCAGTGCGGGATCACTCACGTGGCGTTCAAAGTAGTGACGCGAAAGCTGGTCAGCGCGGAAAGCAGGCAGCCCGGCCTCGGAAACAAAAACCTTGCGCTCGCTCCGATCAAAATCAGCAAGATGACGAGGGGCTTTTCCACGCCTACGCGCGGTAAAAGTAACCTGAGGCTTTGCATCAGGCGATGTTGCGCCTTCAGGTAATTGATCTGTCGGGCGTACCTCACGTCGTTTGTGATGTTCGATGCTCACCGCATTGCCCTCCTTTCCACGTGCATAGCCTAATCGCTCCCACCGGCATCTGCGTCCATCGCCGGCTGTGCTTAGCGAAGTGCGAGAAGAAAAATCACATAGAAAACGGGGGCTGTCATGACAAGAGAGTCCACGCGATCAAGGACGCCACCGTGTCCGGGGATCAAAGCGGACATATCTTTCAGACCGACTTCACGCTTGATCAAGGATTCCGTGAGGTCACCGATAGTCGCGCAGACACACCCGCACACGCCGGCGACCAATCCCCACCACCACCTTGCGCCCAGGAGATAGAAGCCGCCAACGCCAACACCAATGCAGAACGCAAGCGATCCAATGAATCCTTCCCACGACTTCTTTGGTGATAGACGCGGCGCCATGGGGTGCTTTCCAAAGAGAATGCCGACAAGCCAGCCGCCAATATCGTTAAAACAGGTCACCGCAACATAGACCCCAATGACTGCAGGTGAGCGAAACTCGCGCAACATCAAGACAACGAAGCAAGCAAGGAAAGGAACGTAGATTGCACTAAATACGCTGGCCGTAATGTCAGCAATCCTAGAAGGCGCAGGGGCATCAATGAGGCGCCACACCACGACCGCAAAAACGGTGAGATAGAGGGCCATGGTGAGGGCCTCGGGGCCAAGAAGCCACGCGCAGACCATCATGCCAATTGCGCCAAGATACAAGGGGGCAAGGGCGATATGAGTTCCAACCCTCGCGAAGGCTCCTCCCAATTCCCACAATCCAAGTAGAGCGATGCAGCACACGAAGCCGACAAAGAGCCCTTGGACGACAAGTAGCGAGGCGACAAGCAAGGCGATCAGGACTACAGCAGAAGAAACGGCTGCGGGAAGATTGCGGCCGGCTTTCCCCGTTGGTGCTAGCGGCTG
This sequence comes from uncultured Actinomyces sp., assembly GCA_963540435.1. Lineage (GTDB taxonomy): Bacteria > Actinomycetota > Actinomycetes > Actinomycetales > Actinomycetaceae > Pauljensenia. Next base: position 1,812 of record CAUTOM010000041.1, on the reverse strand, counting down.
AGTGTTTTCGCGCGGCTGAGGTGAAAAGACGCGCGAAAACACCGATGGACCGTGTTGATGGGATGTGGTGGACATCAGATGGTGAGAAGTTCGCTTTCCTTAGTTGCAAGAAGGTGGTCGATCAGTTCGACGCGAGCCTTCGTTGCAGCCTCGAGGGCCTTTTCTGCGCGCTCGACTTCGTCTTCTCCTGCCTCGCCGTCTTTCTTCAAACGATCAAGGCTTTCCTTTGCCTTACGACGAATAGAGCGAACCGAAACGCGAGCATCTTCTGCTTTGTTCTTTGCCTGCTTGACGTATTCCTTACGACGTTCTTCAGTCAGAGCAGGAAGAACGACGCGTACAACATTTCCGTCATCAGTCGGGTTGACCCCCAGATCAGACTCACGCAGCGTCTTGATGATCTCCTGTGTCGCCGTGCGATCAAAAGGCGAAATCAGAACGGTGCGGGCTTCAGGAATCTGGAAAGAAGCCAGCTGCTGCATCGGGGTCGGTGCTCCATAGTAATCAACAAGGAGCTGCTCGAACATGCCAGCGTTTGCGCGTCCTGTGCGGATATTGCCGAATTCGTGACGGGCTGCTTCGACCGTCTTATCCATCTTTTCTTCTGCTTCAAGCAGGATGTCGTCGATCACGGAAATCTTCCTTTCAGTGTGATTCGCTGAGGACAAGCGTACCGATTTTTTCGCCACGGAGCGCGGCAGTAACGTTACCAGGTTCTGACATGCCGAAGACACGCATTGTCAGTCCATTTTCCTGGCCGAGTGCGAAGGCTGCTGCATCGACAACCTTCAGACCACGGCTCAGGGCATCTTGGTAGGTGACAAAGTCAAGCTTCTTCGCATTGGGATTGATACGAGGATCATCATCGTAGACCCCATCAACACCATTCTTAGCAACAAGAAGTTCGTCGCAATGAGTCTCCAACGCGCGCTGCGCGGAGACAGTGTCGGTCGAGAAGTAGGGCAATCCCGCACCGGCACCGAAGAGAACAACGCGCCCCTTTTCAAGGTGACGAATAGCGCGCAGTGGAATGTAGGGTTCTGCAACCTGTTGCATTGCGATTGCACTTTGGACACGGGCGGGAACACCGGATTGCTCGATAAAATCTTGAAGCGCCAGGGCATTCATGACGGTGCCGAGCATTCCCATGTAGTCGGCACGTGACCGGTCCAGGCCTTGCTTGGATAGCTCGGCGCCGCGGAAGAAGTTACCACCGCCAACGACGACTGCAACCTGGATCCCGGCGTGAACAGCTTGGGCTATCTGCTCTGCAATCGAGCGGACAACAGTGGGATCGAGGCCGACGGAACCTCCGCCAAAAGCTTCACCTGAGAGTTTGAGGAGGACGCGACGAGCAGCTGGCATGAGTACTTCTCCTTTGAATGAGTGCTGAGTCCGAAGAGATAGGGTGATGGCCCCGCATAAGCGGGGCCATCACACAAAATCAGGCGCCGACGTGGACGCGCACGAACTGGGTGACCTTTGCACCAGCGTCGCGCAGGACCTGTCCGACGGACTTTGAAGGATCGCGAGCAAATGCCTGGTCAACCAAGCAGTTGTCCTTGAAGAATGCCTCAAGACGTCCCTGAACGATCTTGGGGACGATCTTCTCGGGCTTGCCTTCCTCGAGGGTGATCTTCTCGAGGGTTGCGCGTTCCTTCTCCAAGACATCGGCCGGAACCGAGTCACGGTCAAGGTAAGCGGGCATGTAGGCAGCGACGTGCATCGCGACATCGTGTGCAACGCCTGCTCCAGCTGCGTCGGTGACGACGAAGACGCCAACCTGCGGGGGCAGGTCGGGGCTGGTCTGGT
>CAUTOM010000040.1:0-16162 GCA_963540435.1 uncultured Actinomyces sp. | reverse complement strand
AGCGCCCCGGCAACGTTGAGGTCATCATCCATTGCCTGACTGAAGGCTTCGGGGAGTTCTTCGGGGCTCAAGAACAGTTCCTCCGGGCTTGCTTCACCGACAGCCTCGATCGATCGGGTAACGAAAGCTGAGAACTTCTCCCATGCCGCGTTTGCATCCGGAAGAGTGTCAGGTCCCCACTCGATGGCACTGCGGTAATGCACCGTTGAAAGTGCCCAACGTACTGCAGCTGCTGGGAAATCCTCAGTGAGGGTGTCGATCGAGAGGACGTTTCCCAAGGACTTCGACATCTTCTCGCCCTTGGTGGTCACCCACGCGTTGTGGACCCACAGGCGCGCGAATTCCCAGCCGGCTCCGTGAGACTGGGCCTGCTCGTTTTCGTGGTGGGGGAAGCGCAGGTCGATTCCGCCGCCGTGAATATCGAAAGCCTCACCCAAGTAGCGGTACGACATAGCCGAGCATTCGAGGTGCCAGCCCGGGCGGCCCCGCCCCCAAGGGGAATCCCACGAGGCCGTGGCTGGTTCTTCGGGCTTTGCAGCCTTCCAAAGCGCGAAGTCGCGCGGGTCCTTCTTCCCAGCCTCGGTTGCCGAATCGATCTGCGATTCGTCTTCCGTCGTTCGCATATCTTCCAGGCGCTGATGAGTGAGCGAACCGTAGTCTTCCTGAGAACTCACGCTGAAGTACACGTTTCCCGCGCCATCGCTGTATGCGCGGCCGCGGTCAATGAGCCGCTGCACAAGTGCAATTTGTTCGGGAATATGACCCGTCGCGCGCGGTTCGTAGGTAGGTTCTAGAACGCCGAGCTTCTGGTACGCGGCGGTGAACTCGCGTTCGAAACGCTGAGCCCACGCCCACCACGGAACCCCAGCCTGTGCAGACTTATTCAGGATTTTGTCGTCGATATCAGTGACATTACGAATGTAGGTCACTTCCAGACCTGCGCGCTTGAGCCAGCGGATCAGTGAATCGAAAGCAACCGCCGAGCGCAAGTGGCCGACGTGAGGGGACCCCTGAACAGTCGCACCACACAGGTAGATTCCCACGTGTCCGGGAATCACCGGTTCCAACGGCTGGAGGCGTGCAGTTTTCGAATCGTACAGATGAAGGCTCATGCTCTCATGGTAAACGGTGCTACCTGCATCTGGAGACCAGTTCAGTTCCCGGGACCGTGTAAACGCAGAGAAATTACCTTCCCGGTTGCACGCGCGTGCGAATCAGTTCCTTGAGAGCATCAACATCGCGAGGCAATGCAACGACCTTCTGTTCATGCCCCTCAATATCCGCAAAACGCAGCGGAACCGGAGGAACGAAGCCCACGGCCTCGGCAATCGTTTCCTCAAACTTCACGGGAAGCGCAGTCTCCATCACCACGATGGGGCCGACGAGGCGCTCGCTCAGCTGGCGGGCAACCTGCACCCCGTCGGCAGTGTGGGGATCGAGGAGGTAGTGCGATTCCTCCCAGGTGCGGCGGATTTGGGTGAGTCGATCGCTATGCGTTGACGAGGCCGCGCAGAAGCCAAAGCGCTCGCGAAGTCCCGCGAATTCCTCGGTTTGCGAGAGATCAAAGTACCCCTGGGTCGCAACTTGCTCGAAAAGTTCCCGGGTACGGGCCGCGTCTCGGCCCACGAGGTCGAAGATGAATCGTTCAAAATTCGATGCCTTTGAAATATCCATCGAGGGCGATGAGGTTGCCAAGGTATCTTCGCTGCCGCGGACTCGGTAGATACCAGTCCTGAAGAACTCTTCAAGGACATTATTTTCATTAGTCGCAACCACCAAAGCACCCAAGGGCAGTCCCATTTGGCGGGCAATGTGCGCAGCGCAGATATTGCCAAAGTTGCCGGAGGGAACGCACACGTTCACGCGCGCATCCTCGCCAAGACGCTCACTCAGGCGCAACCATGTCGCGATGTAGTAGACAACCTGAGCCAACAGACGTGCCCAGTTGATGGAATTGACGGCACCGACGTGCCACTGCTGCTTGAAGTCGGCATCGATGTTGACGGCTTTGACCAGGTCTTGACAGTCGTCGAAAACTCCATCAACAGCCACGTTAACGATGTTCTCATCGAGGAGAGAGAACATTTGTGCGCGTTGGAAAGGCGTCATGCGACCGGCGGGCGTCAACATGACAACACTCAGGACCTTGCGCCCGCGGAGGGCGTACTCGGCGGCACTTCCCGTATCACCCGAGGTGGCACCGACGATGGTGAGCCAATCTCCGCGGCGCTCAAGTTCATACTCGAAAAGCTCGCCGAGCAGCTGCATGGCCATGTCCTTGAATGCGGCAGTGGGGCCGTTGGACAGGTGCGCGAGCCAGAGGTTTTCGTCCTGGTTCAGGCAGGTTACGGGGACAATCTCAGGGTCAGAAAAGACCGGCGTGCGGTAGGCGCGAGCGCAGATGGCTTCAATATCTGAGCGGGGAATATCGTCGATAAACAGCTCAAGAACTCGCGCTGCAAGGGCCGCATAACCGCGTTCTTTGAGCAGTGTCTGCCACTCGCTCAACTGATTACTGCTGAGCGATGGGTAGCTTTCGGGCAGGTACAGGCCGCCATCAGGCGCAAGTCCAGCGAGCAAAATATCGCAGAAGGGTGCGGAAGTGGACTCGGTGTCTCTGGTCGAAATGTAACGCACGGTCTCACCCTACCGTGAGCACAGGCAGGCAGCGGGGTGAATCGATTCATCTGAGACGCTTTGCTTGAGATGAGAAAAACTGTACGCAAATGCCAGCGAGGGCATTTAGGCTACTGGCATGAGTGAAATGCCTTCCCCTTTTCGTGTCGGACACGCAATCGACGTCCACGCCTTTGCTTCATCCCTTTCGCCCCATGACGGGAAAACGCTGATGCTTGCCTGCCTCGAATGGCCGGGGGAAACCCCTCTTGAAGGACACTCTGATGGGGATGCCGCTGCCCATGCCAGTTGCGATGCACTTCTCGCTGCAGCCGGCCTCGGAGATCTGGGAACGAACTTCGGAACGGATCGCCCAGAATGGTCGGGTGCCTCTGGGCAAACGTTCCTCACGGAGGTACGGCGAATGCTCTGCGAAGCCGGATGGGCGATTGGAAACGTCACCGTCCAGGTAATCGCAAAACGGCCGCGAATGATGAAGCGACTACCCGAAGCCTCAGAAAAGATGAGCCAGATTCTGGGGGCACCAGTGTCAGTTTCAGCTACAACGACTGACGGCCTCGGTTTCACCGGAAGGGGGGAAGGAATCGCAGCAAGCGCAACAGCATTGATTTTCCGCGCGTAGGGGCTGGACGAGCGCCTAAGGGGCTGGACGAGCGCCTAGGGGGTGCACGAACACTCAAAGACCACGTGCACTCTTCGGCGGTAATGGCCGCCCAGGCTACTGCAGACTATCGAGCCGCGCCTTCGCCGGGTGAACGAAGAGCGTCAAGATCAAGCCCAGAGCCAAAATCAAAATGATGCCCAGAATTCCCCAGTAGGTGTAGTCATGGCCAGCCGGCGTCCACCTGCGACCAAGGTTCAAGAACACCGCGTACATCGCGGGGGCCAAGAAGGACACTGCTCGTCCTGTCGTCGCATAGAGTCCGAAGACCTCGCCTTCACGGCCTTCGGGAATCATGCGTCCCAGGAAAGACCGAGATGCAGACTGAGTCGGCCCGACGAAAACGCACAGCACCAAACCAAAAGTCCAGAAAATAATCTTTCCGCCGTTGTGCAGGAAGAAGACGCTCATTCCCGCAACCACCATGCAGCTCAGCGACAGCACAATGAGCTGCTTCGGACCAATGACGTCATCCAAGGTGCCCATCGCAATAGTGGCAATTCCGGCAACGATATTCGCAGCGATCGCGAAGATAATCACTTCACCCGATGTGAAGCCGAAAGCAGTACCCGCCAAAATCGCGCCGAAGGTGAAAACACCAGCGAGCCCGTCACGGAAGACCGCCGAAGCGATCAGGAAGAACAGGGTGTGCGGAGTGTCCTTAGCCAGGGACTTCACCGTGCTCCCCAGCTTGCGGTAGGAATCCCACAGGGTCTCGTGCTCGCCGTGCTTTTCGTCAATGTGCTTGGGCCTAACCGGGTGGAGCATCAACGGCAAAGAGGACAGCAGCATCCACAGCGCGGCGATGACCATCGAGACTCGAATATTCAGCCCATTCTCGTGGGTGATTCCAAACCAACCGACCTCGGGGTTAATGAGGCCGACGTACAGAATAAGGAGCAGAACAATTCCACCAACGTAACCCGAACCCCATCCAAGGCCCGAAATACGGCCCATGTTGTCCTTCGTCGACAGGTGGTTCAACATCGCGTTGTAGTTCACCGAGGCGAACTCGAAGAAAATATTTCCCACACCGAGCAGAGCGATACCTAACAACAATCCCCCACGCGGTCCCAGGGGCCCCTGCGGCGCGACGAAGAACATCAGCGCCAGGCAGATCACCACAAGAACCGTGAAGACTGAAAGCGCGACGCCGCCTTTTCCACGGCGATCTGCCCTCTGTCCGGTAATCGGGGCCAAGAGTGCGATGATGATTCCCGCAGCGAAAAGACCCCACGAGAGGTAATCACTTGCAGTTCCCTTGTCGGTGAAGGTGCCATCGTGTGTCAGGTACACCGAAAAGACGAAAGTCGTTGCAACTGCGTTGAACGCTGCCGATCCCCAGTCCCACATTGCCCACTCAATAACAGGCTTCGTCAGGATCGATGACTTCTTCTTCGACGAAGCATTCATCGACTGGGGGGTCGTCGTTTCACTCATATTCACTCCTTATGCGCCTACGACCTTAGGCCTACAAGTGAACCTAGCACGGCACAGTTCAGAAAAAGAAAAAATAGATGTGATGGTCGTCAAGCTTGAGCGCTCTCGGCAAGGATTGCGCGCGCAAAAACCAGATCAATTGGGGTCGTGATCTTAAGAGCGCGCCCCTCCCCCTGGACGATCCGAACGGGAATCCCCGCGTTCTGCGCCAACCCTGCATCATCAGTAAGCGCCGTTTCCTCACTGTTTCCCGAGGACACGGCCCCCCTATGCAGTTCCCGAATCACCGCCCACGGAAATCCCTGAGGAGTTTGGACAGCAACCAGTCCGCTACGATCAACGGTCGCATCGACATAGCGCGCGCTTGAGGATTCCCCAGCCGAGGCCTCGTCAATCAGGCGGAAACTCTTCAAAGTATCAGCAACCGGAAGCCCAGGAATCACAGCCTTCTCACCGGATTGGAGGGCTTCGATGACCCGCCGAACCAGCTGCGCAGACACCAGGGGGCGCGCAGCGTCGTGAATCAGCACCGGCGTATCCTCCCCCACTGCCGAGGCCGTGGTATCCGATACAGAAACGGCGCACTTTCGGGCGGCGGCCTCTTCCTCCAAGATTTCTGCAAGCGCGTCCAAGCCTGCCGCAACAGAGGCTTGACGCGATAGAGGAGAACCAGGGACAACACGCGCGATTGCACGTAATTCCGGCGAGGAAAGGGCCTCGTTGAATTCGTCAAGGTGAGCGGGAGGCGCGGTAATGATCGAAAAGCCAACGCCACCCGCGTGGAGATTACGCAGAGCACGCTCAACAAGAGACACACCCTCAAGATCAACCAAGGCTTTGGGGCGACCCGAGCCCAGCCGACTACCCGATCCTGCGGCAGTGATTACCGCAAAAACCCGATCGGAATGAGTCTGTGTCACTCTTCCGAATCGTCTTCCGGGAGGTCGTCCGCGATGGCGAGGGAGGCGTCGTATCCCTCGGCAAGGACCTCATCGAGGCGAGCAGCAGCAGCGGACTTATCGATGCCGCGGGCAAGAGCAAGTTCTGAGCTGAGGATCTGGCGCGCCTTCGTCAGCATGCGCTTCTCACCCGTCGAGAGCTTCTTTTGATCATCGCGACGAGTAAGATCGCGGACTACCTCGGCGACCTTCACAATGTCGCCGGTCGCAATCTTCTCCTGGTTTGCCTTGAAACGACGAGACCAGTTCGTCGGTTCCTCAATATAGGGAGCGCGAAGAACCGAGAGAACGGTTTCAAGCCCGTCTTCGTCCACAACGTCACGAACCCCAACGAGGTCAACGTTTTCGGCGGGAACCTGAATAGTGAGATCTCCCTGGCTTACGCGAAGAGTCAAGTAGATCTTCTCTTCTCCGCGAATCATGCGGGTGGAGATTTCCTCAATCTTGGCGGCACCGTGGTGAGGGTAAACAACGGTCTGACCGATCTCAAATGACATAGAAGAAACTCCTGCACTCCAGCTGAACTGCGGTTTATATTCTACCAGTTCGTGCCCTTTGTGTGCCCGGGACGAGAACTCGCTTTTTCCTGAGGATTCACAGAGCTTTGCAGCCTGAGATTCTCGCGGGGGCAGTGCCTGTTCCCATTCCCGAAGCCAGCAGGTCAAGATAACTTTCGAAGTCGGAAGCGCTCGTCGTTCACTTCCTTCCTCCATGCACAAGTGGATCCGGGCGGTCCCGTCCCGGTTACCAATCCACGAGCCGACCTTCCTCCACACACAAGTGGACCCGGGGCCTGCTTCCATCTTCCAAAATGAGCATCGAATTTCTCTCCACGCACAGGTGCACCGACCTTTAGGTCAAGCCCTGAGTCGTTTTCGTCGCTTCATTCCCCACAGAAGAATCTCGGAAAGCTGTCTCAGGACGAGGGACGGGTCGGCCAGCGCACTCCACCGCAGACGAATGACTTTCCAGCCCTCGGCCTCGAGACGGCGCTGGCGATCTTGCTCATCTTCAATCACCGAATGAACCTGATCGACGGTATCCCCATATTTTTTGCGGCCATCAAATTCGTATGCAATTTTGTGCCTCGGAAAAGCAATATCGACGAAACACTGTCGACCGACAGCAATGACTTCATATTGAGTCTGCAATTTTTGGGATCTGGCAGATTGAAGAATAAACAGGAGACGCGATTCGCCGGGAGATTCACAGCCTGCATCAAGCCTAGGGATCAAGGATCGAAGCTTGGCGCTGTTACGAATATTACGGGCAAGGCGCGCATGAATGAGTTGAAGATTCTCTCGAACTGAGCGTTCCCGGGCGCGAGAAGCTCCTTGCCTGAAACGGTTAAAGTTGACGATGGCCGCGAAAATCATGTTGATCTGGGCAAAAAGATCAGCCAAGTGCACGTGGCGAGGTGCACGCGTCACGCAGCGGATGAGTAGGGACTCTCGATCCAACAAATGCAATCCTTCAACAACTTCCAGCCCCGCACGCCCATCACAATGACGCGGGCGGACGCTCACCGCAGCTGCGACGACGTGCTGATCGAGAACAACTGCTGGGAAATACAGAGGACGAAGGCTGTGATCTTTGCCGTGACACAAATCCGGAGCGAGGGCAAAGTCGTGCGTGTAGCCATAGATAAAAAGTGACACACGAGAATCAAGCACGAGATAGGGGCGTCGGTGAATTGCTGCGAGAGCTCGTGCAATCAGGACAACGAATTGGCCATTCACCAACCCCTGATGACAAGCTGACCGAAGGGCAGATGAGGGAAGATAACTTCCTCTGATGATCCGAACAATTTCACCAGATCGACAACGATTTGCGAGAACGCGTCGGTTACTTGTAGACGAGTAGAGCATCGCTTGGGACACACTCCTAATAATCGAGGAGATGAGACGTGGCTCAATAACGATCTTCACCGCACCCTCCTCTTCCGGATCTGCACCCGATAAACACTGTTCATCTATGAACAAGGATGCGTGCTGCGACTTCAGTGGGCGGAACAGTTACGCAATCTGTGGATAACTCAGCTCAAACACAACGCTGTGGATGCGCAATCACGGTACTTCGGGTCAAAAAGCAAACCAAAAGACCCGTACGACCCAAAAGCGGACCGGGGTTGGTATCAACGAGCATGCCTCAACCTAAACCCTCGCGCCACCGGACAAAGTTGCAGACCTCGCCAAGCGCCGACTCGCAGCAGCCCTAAACCCTCGCGCGGCCGGACAAAGTCGCAGTCACCGGCACGGTTTCAGCCCTAACAGACCTGAACCGCCCCGTACAGCAGCTACTCAAATGGCCCACTCTTGCGATCACTACCCTCGCTAGCCCAGATCTCCATACAACCGGACAAAGTGCGTCTGAATGCGGAGGCAAAGGCACAAATACAGCGGATCGGTTGATGCTCTGACGCACTTTGTCCGGACTGAAGCGTCGTAACAGCATCGGCGCAGGAACTACAAGCGTCGCAACAGCATCAGCGCAGACAACATAAGCGGCTTCACGCAAAGCACCTGCGCAGAACATCGGCGCGTTGTTACCAAAATATGAATCCCTATAAGCCGCATAAGCGTTCGCGAAGACCGCGGTCGTATCCGCATAGACCGCTTGGCGTCAACAAACAGAACCCCACAACAGATATAACGAAACCCCGGCGTCGCCGGAAGAGGCGACGCCGGGACTCCGCTCAGATCACTTGCCCTGGTTAGCGACCGCGGCGATCTTCGCCTCGGCCTCAGGATCCAGGTAGGTGCCGCCCTTCTTGATGGGCTTGAGGGTTTCCTCGTCGAGCTCGTACACCAGCGGAATGCCGGTGGGGATGTTGACGCCGGCGATATCCTCGTCGGAGATCTCATCCAGGTGCTTGACGATGGCGCGCAGCGAGTTGCCGTGCGCGGCGATCATGACGGTCTTGCCGGTCTTGATCGCGGGAACGATGGCCTCGTCCCAGTAGGGCAGCAGACGCGCGATGACGTCCTTGAGGCACTCGCTCATGGGGACAGGCTCGCCGGCGTAGCGGGGATCCTGATCCTGCGAGAACTCCGAGCCGGCCTCGATGGCGGGCGGAGCCACGTCGAAGGAACGGCGCCACAGCATGAACTGCTCCTCGCCGTACTCGTCGCGGATTTCCTTCTTGTTCTTGCCCTGGAGCGCACCGTAGTGACGCTCGTTGAGGCGCCAGTTGCGCTCAACGGGGATCCAGTGGCGATCGGCGGCGTCGAGAGCCAGGTTCGCGGTCATGATGGCGCGACGCAGCATCGACGTGAACAGGAGATCCGGGAGAACGCCGGATTCCTTGAGGAGCTCACCACCGTGGGTAGCCTCCGCGCGGCCCTTGTCCGACAGCGGAACATCCACCCAACCGGTGAAGAGGTTCTTTGCATTCCATTCGCTCTCGCCGTGGCGGAGCAGCACCAGTTTGTAGGTCATGCTCCTATTCTTTCACCCTTTTTCAATCTGTGTCAGGACGTGTGTCATGCATCATCTATTTCACAAGCACTCGCAACCAAATCAACCGCGGTCAGTCCATACCGAGTGCCCGCCCAGTAAGCACCCAGCAACATTCCTTTAAACTTTCCGCATGAGTGACACAACATCAAAGCGCCACTTTTTGCATACGGCGACCGCATTGACCGCATTGGCCGCACTTTTTTCTCTGAGTGCATGCTCCCAGAGCACGCCTTCCACTTCGACGACGACCGAGGCGACGCAGGCTCCCGAGGCCTCCGCCACGATGGCCACTGCAGTACCGGCTGTCGCAGGTTACAAGCCCGGTGAGATCCCACCGATTCCCCTCTTCAAGGTCCCCCCGATCGGCGTCTTCGCTTCCAACGCGGACAAGGCTGTTATCGATGCGACCTCAAAGATTTCCTCCGTTCCCGGTGTGACGGTCGCTCCCGCAGTGTGTGATGGCTCCGGTCTTATCACCAACGGCGGAAACACCGTGCTTGGCGGCGACGGCTCCGGCGTCTCAAACAACGGCGACAAGCAGGTTGTCAACAACGGCGACGGCTCCGGCGTCATCAACGAGGGTCCCGTGAACATTGTCGTCGACGGCACGGGCGGCGGTGTCTACAACGATTCATCCACCGGCCTGAACATCGTCATCAGCGCTGACGGCTCCGGCACCTACAACTCCGACACCCTCAACATCGTCATCAGCCCCGATGGCTCCGGCACCTACAACAACTCTGCGACCGGCGAAAGCATCGTCATCAGCGCTGACGGCTCGGGAACCTACAGCAATACCAAGACCTCCGTGAACTACAACCTTGACGGCAAGGGTGGCGGTGTCTACACCGACCCGAACCTCAACATCATCAACAACGGTGATGGCACCGCGCTGGTCAACGGACAGCAAATCAAGGCCGACAAGGCCCCTACTGCCGGCAAGGTCGGCAAGTTCCCCAAGGTTGACGGTCTCAAGCCCGTCGAGAGCTGCGGTACCACCATCACCCTTGAGGACGGTGTCCTCTTCGACTTCGGCAAGTCCGATATTCGCCCCGAGGCAGCGGCAACCCTGAAGAATCTTGCTGAGGTTCTCACCAATGCGAAGGTTCCGCTTGCACACATCTACGGCCACACCGATTCAATCGGCGATGACGCATCGAACCAGACTCTCTCTGAGGAGCGCGCAGCCGCTGTCGTGAGCGAGCTGAAGAAGGATGGCGTCACGGCAACCCTGGATTCTCAAGGCTTCGGCGAGAGCAAGCCTGTTGCTCCGAACACGAACGCCGATGGCTCCGACAACCCGGCAGGCCGCCAGGCAAACCGCCGAGTTGAGATCTTCATTCCCGCTTTCTGATCATTTTTAAGGATTCACGATGACTATTCGTTCACCTCGCTCTTTGGCCGCTTTCGCGCTCACCACGACCGTTGCCCTCGCTATGGGAATTAGCGCCTGTAGCCAGACCAACAATCAGAGTGCTTCCGAGCAGCTGGCCTCCGCAAAGGCAACCCTCCAGAGCGCCGCTGCCGAGGCCTCGACCGCTGCATCGGCCGGCCTGGCCAGCGCCTCTGCGACCGTCTCCGCAGCGCAGGCGACCGCTTCTTCTGCTGCTAATACGACACAGGGCGTCACCGGAAGCACTCAGACTATTGTAGATTCTGACGTTGTTGTCACCGTTCCCGAGGGCGTTGCCCACGTGGTGATCTTCGGTTCGGACGTCAAGCTGACCTCGACCCACGCGATCGAGTCCCTCACGATCGGCGGCAGCGACAACACTGTCACCCTCGCTTCCGTGAACCGCGTGAGCATCAGCGGTTCTAGCAACACGGTCACCTACTCCTCGGGCAACCCGAACGTTGCCGATACGGGTGCCGACAACTCGGTCTCTAAGGGCTGAGTTTCTTAAGTTCGCAGAGGGGCTGGGATGCGTCGAGCGTCCCAGCCCTTCTCCGTATGCGCGGGCGTCCGGCATCTTTGATGAGAACTCCCGCGTAATGGCGTGCATGCAGCCGTCCATTCGCGATAGATTTTCTTCGATTGACGAGGCCGCGCGGACCATTCGCTTTCATCCAGCCCTTCGCTTCACTACCAACCGTCCACGTGACAGAAGAGGACCATCATGAGGATCCACGTAACCTACGCCGGTGGCACCATCGGAATGGTTGATTCTCCCGACGGCTTGCGTCCGGGTGCTGACTTGGCCTCGTGGCTCGATGCGCAATTGGACGGTATTGAACTCTCGGGACAGGTTTCTCTTTCTCAGCTCTCCCCCTTGGTTGATTCTTCTGAAACTACGCCTATCCATTGGCAGATGATTATCGAGGACATTCGTTCGCACGCCGATAGCGCGGATGCTTTTATCGTTTTGCACGGCACGGATACGATGGCTTATACCTCAGCTGCGCTGTCCTATGCTCTGGCTGATTTTGAGAAGCCGATTGTTTTCACGGGCTCACAGTACCCGCTGGGGGTAGTGGGTACTGACGCCTCGGCGAATGTCACGGGTGCTTTGCGCGCCGTTGGTAGCCCGCAAGTTCGAGGGGTCACCCTGTTCTTTGGCCACACGCTTTTGGCTGGCAATCGCGCGACAAAAACTTCGTCATGGGCTTTTGCCGGCTTTGATTCCCCTTCGACCTTGCCGGTCGCGCGCACCGGTGCTCCGTGGCAGTGGTACCACGGCATCGAGGCGGGCGAGGGCTGGGCCGCACCTGCTCCCTATACCCGTCATGATGTCGTGGTCATCGATATTGTTCCCGGGCTATCCGCTAAGCGCCTGCGCGCAATGCTAACTCCCGTGCCCGAGGCTGTCATTATTCGCGCCTACGGCGTTGGCAATATCCCGGCTTCTGATCCGGGGATTGTCGATGTTCTTGCAGGGCTTCGTGCACAGGATGTTCCGCTGATTGTGGCTTCCCAGTGCTACCAATCCGAAGTGGTTCTGGGGCATTACGAGGCTGGTAGCGCCTTGGCACATTTAGGGGCCATTAGCGCTCATGACATGACCTTGGAAGCTCTCTACGCAAAGACAATCTTCTTGCTTTCGCAGGAAATTTGCGGTGACACCTTCGCGCAGTGGATGAACCGGTCTATTGCGGGAGAGGTCAATCTCCCAGCTATTGCCTAGCTGACCTGCACATTTGCTCAATCAACAGGCGCCCCATAAGCAGCTTCTAAAACTGACCACTCAATACAAAACGTATTGGATACACAAGTAAATGCGGGGTGTTTCGTTTTAAAACACCCCGCATAAAGACAAATCTTCCTTAAGAATATTCAGCGATTCTCTTTTTCGAATTGCTCAATAATTGCCGTCGGAATACGCCCACGATCGCTCAAGGAAATTCCTTTTTCACGGGCCCAGCGTCGCACCTGCGAGCTCTTTGATTCAGGAGCAGTAGCCTGGCCCGCGCGACGACTATTCAATCGCCCACCAACCCTACGGGCTGCTGAGATCCAAGGGGAGATCACTCGCTCAAACTCTTTGGCATTCTCGTTCGAAAGATCAATCTCGTACGATACGCCTTTGAAGGAAAAAGAAATGGTTTGTTCGGCAACTGAACCGTCGCGGTCGTCGACTAATACAACAACTTTTTTCTGCACAGTTTTCACCTTTCGAAAACTCATGAGCTTGTGAGAGAAATAGTCCACCCTCAATCAAGCAATGCACATTTAATCAAAAGTTATCACATTCTAAGTGGGGACTAATAATCCGGAGAGGGGCCAATTTTGCTATCTCATTTTCCCTCTTGAGCGTTGAACGGCCTGACCAAAGTCTATAAACTGTCCTTTTGTTAGAGAATCCTCGGTGTTGAACACAAAACGGAGAAGGGACATGAACCAAGAAAAGCGTGCTCGCGAGATCGAACAGTTTTTCATTACTATTACTAGGGCTTCCGCGGCTCTTGAGGTTGCGCTCAAGCGTGATTTTGGACTGTCGCTCGGCGAGTACCGCGTCCTTGACGAGGTTGCATCAACCGGTGAAATCGGAATCCGGATGGGAGAACTTGCCCAATCGGTCATTTTTAGTCCTTCACGATTGACCCACACCTATCGCCGCCTTGCCAGCCGCAACCTTGTTGTGCGCACGCCCTACGAGTTCGACCGCCGCGGCGGCACAATCACGATCACAGACTCGGGCAGGGAACTCATCACCAAGGCGCAGCGCGTTGAGCGAGCTCTTCTTCGCGACATCATCAGCGATGACATTTCCGACGAAGATCTCGGCGTCATTATTCGCGTGAGCTCAGATGTGAACACACGTTTGGACGAAGTAGAGAAACGTCACTAGTCTCAGGAACTGTGAGTACACCCGGTTTCCCGATCTCTGCACAATCTTCCCGCGTACGAATGGGACTTGCGGTTGCGAGTACCGCAATTGCTGCAGGGCTTGTGGGCGCCGGGTGTTCGCATCTTCTCCACATCATCGAGCACCTTGTTTTTGGCGACTTTGAGGGAACTCTTCTTCAGGCGATCTCCTCAGTTCCCTGGTGGCACCGTGTCCTTGCTTTATGCGGAGCGGGTGTCCTCGGCGCATTGTCCTGGTACCTCTACTCGCGCATGGGCGGGAAGCCCATCTCTCTTCCACAAGCAGTCGATGGCCAAAAGATGCCTTTTTGGCTCACGCTCTGGCACTCATTGAATCAGATCCTCATTGTGGGCATGGGGGCCTCCATTGGACGAGAAGTCGCTCCCCGCGAAATCAGCGCGTCCCTCGGTGGCAAAATTTCTGACTTCCTCGGACTGACGCCCCAGCAACGACGCATCATCGTCGGCTGCGCAGCCGGCGCAGGCCTCGCCGCTGTCTATTCACTTCCCCTCTCTGGTGCCGTGTTTGCGCTCGAGATTCTTCTTCTTGAAGTAAACGCAAGCACCGTCTGGCCTGCCTTAGTCATTAGCGGCGGCGCGGTTTTGGTTGCACACGGCTGGGTGCGCACCGATCCTTTCTATTCTCTTCCCGAGCCCGCGCAGATTACCCCAACTGCTTCCCTCACCCTGTGGGCCGTTATCGCCGGTCCCCTTCTTGGCATTCTGGGCACTCTTTTCAAGAGCGCGGTTAAGTCCTGTTCTGCCGCGCGACCCACTGGGTGGAAACTGCTCGTGTGGATGATTCCCACCTTCACACTCATCGGGGTCATCACCATCTGGGTTCCATCAATTGCCGGGAATGGCCAGTCCACCGCACAGCTAGCCTTTGACGGTGCAATTCTGGGCGAAGGAGCACGCGCGGCATCTGGAATCGGCCTGGCACTTCTCGTTTCTTTGCTTATCGATGGGGTGACGAAGCTCGTCGGCACGCTCGCCACCATTCGCTCGGGCGCATGGGGTGGCACACTAACGCCAGGACTCGCGCTTGGCGGCTCCTGCGGAGCAGTCTTCGGTGTCATCTGGTCGCACATTTACCCCGGCGACACGACAGCAATTGTTTGTTTCGCCTTCATTGGCGCTGTTGTTTTCCTCGGCACATCAATGAGTGCCCCTCTGACCGCACTGTGCTTGGTCATTGAATTTACACACCGAGGCGCGACGCTCTTGGTTCCAACCACGATCGCGCTCGGACTAGGTGTCGGCGCCTCGCGCCTCTGGACGCAACTCCGCACGCGCACGGCCAAAGCCTAAGGGATTTCACGGCGCCGCCTCGTCAGTGAGCACAAAGGCACGGGCGTTACACAACTCTCCTACGGCCTCGTCAATCAACCCAACCCGCAAGCCCGCGCCGGGCGAGGGCCTCCAAAGTCTCGACGGCACCGCGCGAGGCATTTCCCCAGGGGATGTAGTTGAACTCTAAGCCGCCCGCTTCCAGGAAAGTCTCCCGGTTAAGTTGGGCAATCTCATCAACGGTTTCAAGGCAGTCCGCCATAAACCCCGGGCAAATCACATCAAGACGCCGGGTCCCGCGATGAGCAAGCTCGGCGACGGTATCGATGGTCGCCGGCCCCAACCATTTCGCGGGCCCAAAGACCGATTGGAAAGTCACCAATAGCTGATCTTCATCAAGATTTAAACGGGCTCGGAGCGCATTCGCCGTCGCCATACACTCCTGCTTGTAGGGATCACCCGCATCGTGCATTTTCTGCGGGATGGAATGGAAAGACGCAAGGAGCTGGTCTCCAGATGCAAAATCAGGGCGACCCCGGCGTGCCCAATCTTCCTCGATAGCATGGGCTAGGGCTTCAATATAGGCGGGTTCCGTAGGGAACGAACGGATCGTGCGCACTTCCATATGATTGCGACGTTTCAGAATGTAGCGCGCTAATGCGTCAGTGACTGTTCCCGCAGATGACGCGGCATATTGCGGATAGGCGGGGAGAAGAAGGACGCGGCGATGCCCCTTCGCGAACACATCATCAAGGACGCTTTCAATGGAGGGCTTTCCGTAGCGCATAGCGAGCGCAACTTTCGCCTGACCACCAAGCAGCTCTGAAAGAGATTCGGCTTGGGCAATGGAATACGCCATGAGCGGCGAACCGTGCTCAGTCCAAATCGAACGATAGTTTGGTGCGACTCGAGAAGGACGGAAGGGAAGAATCACGCCTTCCAGAACTGGCTTCCAGATCAGAGGATGAAGTTCGATCACACGACGATCGCTCAGAAATTCACGCAGGAAACAGCGAATATCCCTGGGGCTGGGCGATTGTGGAGTACCGAGGTTAACCAGGAGTACTACGGGAATCTCAGCCGGGTTTTCTGACGTTTTGTCATGTTCTGTCAACACAATTTAGGGTAACACCCAAGGAACGCGCAGGTAGGGGCGGGCGCGAGCAAGACTAGGTGCGGGCAATCACACACCATTGCAGCAGCACAACGTTTGCTTCTCCGAAGCGGATACCGCTAAAGTACTTCCGGTAGCTTTTCTCCACTTCTGTTAGGGAGTGAAGAATGCCCGGCCGCCTTAGCTCAGTCGGCAGAGCGATTCACTCGTAATGAATAGGTCGTGGGTTCGATTCCCACAGGCGGCTCCAATAGAACGTCACTCTGGATACAAAGGTTTCCGGCCCTGCCGGGAAGTGT
>CAUTOM010000039.1:0-16359 GCA_963540435.1 uncultured Actinomyces sp. | reverse complement strand
TGCTCACAAGAGCAATCCCACCAAACCGTTGGAAACAAAGGAAAAGTCCCGGAAATTCAACGAAGTTCCGGGACTACTTGTGGAGATGGGGGGAATCGAACCCCCGTCCAACAGCCGACCCCGAGGTCTTCTCCGAGCGCAGTCTGCGAGTTATTTCTCGGCCCCTGGCATCATGCAGACCTGCTACCAGATAGGCTCAGTTGATTAAGTGTCGGAGCCGTCCTACCAACACGAACGGCACCCAGTGGCTTCCTAGACGACGCCAGACACCGGACCGGAAGCACCTTCCGGGCTGACGGACTAAAGGTTCACGCGGCAATCAGGCGGCGAGAACGTAGTCGGTGCGATTCTGTTCGGCACCTATTTGTTTGCACACATCGTTAACGAGTAGAGCATGCCTCCTCGGCTCGCTTCCCCTCGATCGACGACCGCTGTCGAAACCGATCATCCCCTATTGAGTTCTTCACTCACCAGCGCCAGCCACCACAGTGGCACAGACACCGGACTTGAAATCATACGTCCCCGCAGCAGAGCTGGCAAGAGATCCCCCGAGGCCACGCCTCACTCCCCCGCACGCAGGCAGTCAGCGCCCCCTGGCCTCGGCGAAGCAAAACCGACGAACAACCCAAGGAGGCACTACATGAGCTTTGTGGATTCCAGCTTCTCAACCAAGAGTCGGTTGTTCTTGATGAGGAACGGACGAAGCCCCAATCCCAAGACCGCCGCAAATAGGGCAAAGGCACCCAGCAACAGCATTGCGTCAAGATATTCATTACCCGAATACCCCGCAATCGAGGCGCGCAGAGCCGTGATCCCATGCGTTGCCGGAAGATACGGCGAAATCGACCGGAAGAAACTCGGCAGAATATCCAGAGGGAACGCGCCACCGGAAGCCGAAATCTGGAGCACCAAAAACAGCACGCCCAGCGCCTTTCCCGCATTCCCGAAAGTCGCAATGAAGGTATAGAGCAGGAATGAGAACACCAAAGCCATGAACCATCCCGCACACATAAACTCCCACGGGTGAGCGTGCTGAACTTTCAGGAAGAACAGCTCACCCAGGCAGAGAATCGTCGCCTGGATAAGCGCGATCAGCCCAAAAATGAGGTAGCGTCCAAGGAAACCTTCCCACAGCTTCACCCCGCGGCCCTTGAAATAGAGCGCAGTCGGATGTGTCTCTTCAAGCCCGTCGGCAACGTTCTCGGCAGTGACATCACTGCGTAGAGCAACAATCATCAGCACCGAGCCGACCCACAGCGCCAAAGCGGTGTACAAAGGCGCCATCTGCGAGCCAAAGTTTTCCACCGGATACACCGGAATTGTCTCGATCCCCACCGGTGCTGCTAGCGCGATTGCGAGCGCCTGGGGATCCGAACCAATGATCGTTCGAACCTTGGCAAGATTCCCACCGTTGAGTGCGTCAGTGAGCTTCGTATGGATCGTCGCTAGTTTTTCCGAGGCCTCGCGAAGGTTGGTCCCGATATTACTGAAGGAGCTTTGAAGTTTCGTCAGTCCCTCGCGCACTCCCGTTGAGCCGTCTCCGACTTGAGAGCTCGCTGCGGAAAGCTGATTGCGAAGCGAAGCCATCGATGAGGTCGCAGAATTCATCGTTTGTGAAAGCTGCTCCAGCTGAGGGCGCAGCGTCGATTCAACATCAGACTTGAGGGTTCCCACGGCCGTTTTCGCCTGTTCAATGAGGCTCTTCACGTCTTGATGATTCGCGGCTGCCGCTGCCCCGTTCTTTTCCAGGTCATCCGCCGCCGCATTGATCGCGCTCTGAAGTGCCGTCAGGCGATCAGCAGAAGCTTGCAGACGATTCAGTACATCTTGAGAAATGGGAGAACCCGGGAGCTGAGAAAGAGTCTCTTTCACGTGAAGATACTGAGCCGCTTGGTTCCCCACCACCTCGGCCTGAGAGTGCAAGGTTGCCACGGCCGAACTTACGCTGCTCCCGCCTCGGGAATACACATCATCAATCGACGAAGCCAAGGCGTCCAAGGAACTAACCGACGCACTCACCGCTGAGGAAAGAGCAGAAGCAGCCTGCGAGGCACCAGAAGAAATCTGTGCAATCGATGAGGAAGCAGCGTTTCCTGCATTGGAGAGCGGATCCTTCGCCTGCGCTGCATTATTGAGCATCGCCTGCGTGGAATCGACAAGCTGAATGGACGAAGAAATAAGCCCCGCGTAGGCATCGGCGCTCGCCGCCGCATTCGCGAGGCGAGTCGAGGTCGTCTCCAAGCGCGAATTGAGCGCCTGAATCCCCCGAAGGTTACTGGGGTCGGAAAGCGAATCAGAAAGCGATGAAGCAGTATCGACAGCGATCTCAGCCAAAGTCTGAGCAAAAGCTTGATTAATCTGAGCGGAAACATGCTCCGCTCCCTGCCCGGCAATCTTCGGGCTCAAACCGTTCTTCTTCTCGTTGATGTAGTAGGTCAGTGGGGTGCTGTGTGCATCCGAGGAAAAGAAAGTCATCATGTCGCGCGAGAAATCCTGAGGAATCACGACTGCCGCGTAGTACTCACCGGAGCGAGTCTTCTCAACTGCCTGCGCTTCACTATCAACAACCCAGTCGAAGTCCTCATTCGCACGCAAGGCTGCAACAACCTGATCACCAATATTGATCTTCAAAGGCACCAGATCTGATTTATACCCCTCGTCGCTATTGGCAATTGCGATTCGAAGATTCTTTGTATTCGCGAAAGGATCCCACGAGGCCGCAATGTTGAACCACGCAAAAATCGACGGAAGAACGATCAAGCCCAGGACAACAACCATGGAGATGATCGAGCGGTGAGCGCGATGGAGATCGGCCCGGAAAATCCGCCACACTGCTTTCACTTCTCGCTCCCCTCTTCCGTATCTTCCTCATTGCCGAGGCGATGCTTCCCCAGTTGCGCAGCGGAAGCCCTCACTCCGTGGAGTCTGCGACGCAATAAAGAGCGCACATCGGAATCTTCCATCGAGGTGAGCAACTGCTGACGAGCCAAAGACTCACGGATGTATTCCAGGGCAATAAGGAAAGTGATAATCACAAGAATCCAGACAATCCACAGCCCCAGAAGGAGTGGGACCTCAGCAACGCTCGCAACGGAGAGAACTGCAAGGAGCGCAGGAATCACGATTCCCACAATCAGAGCCGCGCGGCGCATCTTCGGATAACGCCGTTCGAAGTTACGCGCGCGACGGGTCACCGAACGCGAATACCCATCGTGATCGGCAAGGACGGCAACGATCTGAGACAGGCGGTAACGCGAGGACGGAAGACGCGTCGCCTCGGCAAGGAACAATCCCGAACGAGACAGATCTCGGCTCACCATCGCATTGAGGTTAACCAAGAAGGGCCGTACCAACAAGCCCAAGGCGAAAGCGATAAGAACGTGGATTCCCAGCACTGCAATCGCTCTCAGGTACGCGTGCCCGTAGAAACCACCAACTGCCTCGCGCATCGCGTTAATCCCATAAGTGAAGGGGAAAAGCGGATGGAGGAAACGGAAGAAGGAGGGCATCATCTCGATGGGATATAAGCCCGCCGCTCCGGGGATCTGAAGGACCACAATGATGACACACAGGCCCTTACCGATATGTTGGAAGCAGGTCGCCAACATGTAGATCACGGAAAGGAACACCAAAGACACAAGGACAGCAGTCCCCACAAAGGCCAGTTTCGAGACCGTTTGGACCCCGATCACCAGATCACCGATGGAGACGACCAGAGCTTGCCCAATCGCGAATAGAGCCAAGAGCATCCAACGTGACATGTACTTTTGCGCCGACGTCATGGAGCCGACGCTCTCTTCATCGACCTCAAGCTTGAGAATGATCACGAGTGCGAAGGCACCGATCCACAGAGAAAGGTTCGTGAAGAGGGGTGCCATTGCGGAGCCGTATGTGGCAACCGGGAAAACAGTCTGGGTTGTAATCGATGTCGGGGCAGCCATGAATTCTGCGATTTTCTCAGGATTGAGATTCATCGAGCCCGCAAGTGACTGGAGTGCATTGGACGAGGAAATCGCCTGAATATCACCCTTGGCGCTGTCTAGATCGGACTTGAGAGAGGCAATATTCGCCGTAGACTGCGCAAGCGTTGTCTTCGTTGAATCAAGCAAGGTATCGAGCTGGTCAAGAAGACCCGAAATCTGCTCGCGTTGGCCTTGGAGAATGCCGATCGCGGAGCGAAGCTCCGCTGAAGCAGAGGACATCTGGTCCAATGCGCTGGCGATGGTCGGGAGCTGATTCGTCACGCCTAAGCGCGCCTGCGCGGCAGCATCACTCAGAGATTGGCTGGCGGAGTTCAGTGAGTTGAGCGCCTGAGCGATCGACGCTGAGGTTGAGGAAAGATTCCCATTGAGCGCAGATAGATTCGTCAGAGTCTGCCCGACCTGCGCATTTTGCGTGCTCAAGTCCTGTAGTGCTTGCGAGGCCGTGGGCAGATTCGCGATCCCAAGACTCTGTAGGTCACGAAGGATCTCACCGTTGGTCTGGTTGATGGCTTGCCCCTCGGTGAGTACGCCGCCGATTGTCGTCGTTGCCCCCTGCACTCCCCCGTTGAGAGTTCCCCCAGCACTTGAGGCTTTCGCGACTGCTGAGGAGGCGTGTGTTGAAAGCCCATCCAGAGAAGTCGACATATTCGCACTGAACTGCGAGATGCTAGAACGTGTATCGGAGACGAGTTGATCTGCTTGTGACAAGGCCTCGTTGAGATCACTTAACGCTGAGTCGGCGCTCGTCATTGAGCGTCGCGCGCCGCTGACCTTATCCTTGGCTGAATCGAGCTTCTCCCCCATTGCGTTGAGGGACTCTTCGGTCTGCCCCAATTGCTCGCTTGCGGCTTTTACTTTCTCGCTGATGTCTGAGCGTCCGCTTTGGAGAACTTCAGAGATCGATTTTCCCGTGGCCGTGATCTTCTCCGAAAGAGTCTGCGCGACGGTCGAGACGAAAGCCGAGTTGATCTGTTGATCTAAAGAAGAAGCTCCTGCTCCGGTGATTTTCGGAGCGACGGCATTGTTCTTCTCATTGACGTAGTACTGGACATCGGGCTTGGTATAGGTGCCGTCAACAACGCCCGTGAGGCGCGTAGAGAAATCGGACGGAATGATGAAAGCGGCATAGGATTCCCCACGTTCAACTTCTTTCTTTGCCTGCTCTGCTGAGACGAAATGCCATCCGAGTTGATCGTTTTCGCGCAGCTTTGATTCCAGCATTGTGCCCACGTTGACAAAACCGATCGCGTCTTTCGTCGCCCCTTGGTCTTCATTGGCAACTGCGACGCGGATCTTCGAGGTATTCGAATAGGGATCCCAAAAGCCGACGATGTTAAACCAGGCATACAGTGCTGGGACAAATAGAAGACCGATGATGACAATCCACGCGGCGGGCACGGTCACCATACGCCGAATATCCCGCTTGAGCGATCGCACAACGGGCCTCATAAACGCTCCTCAAACAGAACAGGCTGTGTACCTTCCACATGGAGGGCACACAGCACTTCCTCGTGAACGCGTCGCCGAGATCAGCGACGCGCTTGTTTGACATAGCGACGCATCGCGCGCTCTGCCTCACGCTGGTCCTGTTTTTCGCGCAGGGCCTGACGTTTATCCCACTCTTGTTTACCGCGAGCAAGGGCAATCTCGACCTTTGCGCGGCCGCCAATGAAGTACAGCTCAAGGGGAACGATGGTGTATCCCTTGGCAGAAGACTTATCGGCCAGAGTGGAAATTTCACTGCTATGCAGTAAAAGCTTCCGCTTACGCGTGGGAGCATGGTTCGTCCACGAACCCTGGGCATACATGGGGATATTCGCCCCATACAGCCAGGCCTCGCCGTTCTTAATCTCTACCCACGCATCGACAAGCGACGCACGCCCCATACGCAGGGCTTTCACTTCGGTACCCGAAAGCACCATGCCGGCCTCCCACGTATCTTCAATGAGATAGTCGTGGCGAGCCTTCTTGTTGCGCGCAATTGTCTTCTTGGCGTCCGAGGCAGCCTTACGCCTCTCGGACTCGGTAGGCTTTGGCTTTTTCCATTCCTTCGGCATAAGCACCCCCCTCAGTGAGAAATTACAGAAGAACTATTGTCCTACAAGTAATCCAGAGGTTCAACATCAGCACCATTGCGCATGACAGATAGGTGGAGGTGGCAGCCAGTGGCGTAGCCGGTCGCTCCAACCCAACCCAAAACAGTGTCGCGCCCAACCTGCTGGCCCACGTGAACATTCGTCGATTGCATGTGAACGTAGGCGGTCGACATCGAGGCACCATTCATCATCCCATGGTTCACGTAGACAACGTTTCCGCCAGCGGTTTCAACGGTCACAGCAGTGACGACGCCTTCTGCAACCGGATAAATCTCAGTACCGCAGTCCGCCGCGAAGTCTGTTCCATTGTGATAGCGCGAGATTCCCAAAACCGGGTGGACTCGCCATCCGAAGGGAGAGGTCACGACCAGCGGAACCGGAAGGGGGCTCGAGAAGTTCGACGAAGAGGTGTAGCGCCTATTCTGGCGGCGATTTTCTTCGTCAATTGCGGCGAGTTTCGAAGTGGCCTCCTGGTATTCACGCTGCCACTGACCGAGCTGTTCTTCGGCCTGGGCTTTCTGTGCATCCCACTGGGCGCGCTTTTCTTCCGAGGTCCTCTTCAGGTCGTCGAGTTCGCGAAGCTTCGTTTCCGCAGTGTTCTTTGCGCTTTCTGCTTCTTCCGAGGCCTTGCGCGCTTTTTCCTCAAGCGCAGAGATACGCGCGGTTACAGCGCTCTGTCGGCTTTGCTGATTGCGAGTAGAAGCCTGAACCCCTTGTGCTTGACTCAAGGCACTGTCCTGGGCGCGAGTGAGAGCATCAGCGGCAGCCGCGCGATCAGCAATCTCTTCGGTCCCAGAAGAGGACAAAGCAATGAGCAAAGGAGAACTGGTTCCCCCCGACTGATACATCTCGCGCGCAAGTGAGCCGACTGCTTTTTCTGCAGCCTCCTGTTGCTTGCGCGCCTTCGACATTTCTTCACTCAGACGGTTCGCTTCCGCTTGAGCGGCATCCAATTGCGCCTGGGCAACATCGTGTTCCCGCTTTGCCCCCTCATATCGTTCATTCGCCGTATCGAGTTCAGCCTGAGCGACAGGGATTTGTGCGTTCGCGGTTTCAAGATCCACATAGACCTGGGCAAGAGACGAATCCAAGCCCTCAAGGTTGTTGCGCAGTTCCTGAACGTGTTGCGCGGACTGACGCTGCGCCTCGGCCACGCGATCACGGTCCTCATCAGCCAAGGCCGGAGGCGCAAAGCTCATGGGGGTAAGAACAATGAGCAGTGCCGCAGCACTGGTCATTCGCTTCGATAGACCGTGAAAACGTGGGAGCTTCATAGGATCAGATCTTTGTGTACTTCGCTAAGGAGAAAGCAGAGGCGGACAGCGCCAGGAGAACGGCTGCGATGATGAGGATCGGAGACATGATCCAGACCTCACGCATACCAATAAAGTTCGTCCAACGGAAAGCCTGAGCAAGCCACTGGTTAACCAGAACATGCACGCCGACAAAGAGCGTTCCAACAGCAAGGAGCGCACCCACCACGGCGGCAATCGCACCCTCAATCATGAAGGGAGCCTGGATGAACAAGTTCGACGCGCCCACCAGACGCATGATGGAGGTTTCACGTTCACGACTCATCGCAGACAGGCGAATAGTGGTCGTAATCAGCAAGACTGCAGCGATGATCATGACGCCCGCCAGGCCCAGCGACAGGCCTCGGGCCTTGCCAAGAACCTGGAACAAAGGCTCAACGATCTCGCGCTGATCCTTCACCACGGATACACCGGGAGATCCCGTGAGTTCGTCGCGAATAATGCTGAACTGCTCGGGATTGACCAGCTTGACGCGGAAGGACACTTGCATCATGTCTTCGGTCGTCCACTGCCCCAGCGAAGAATTTCCATAAATCTGAATGAAGTTCTTATAGGCTTCCGCCTTCGATTCCTCGAAAACTTCCTTCACATAGGGAGCAAGCTCAGCAGAGGCAAGCTTGTCGCGAACAGCAGCTATCTGAGCGTCGGTTGCTTCTTCGTTATTGCAGCTCGGCGTCTGATCGTTGGTGGCGCACATGTAGACCGACACTTCGATCTTGTCGTACCACTGGCTCTTCATGCGCGAAACCTGCATCTGAGAAAGCCCAGCAATACCAACGAAAAGAAGGGAGACGAAGGTCACGATGACAACGGCAACGGACATCGCACGGTTGCGCGACAGGCCCTTGCCAACCTCGGAAAGAATAAAACGTAACTTCATTACTTCACCGCCCCATACACGCCGCTGTTCTGATCACGCGCGACTGTTCCATCGTGCAATTCGATGACGCGCATACGCATCTGGTTCACGATTGCAGCATCGTGAGTAGCCATAACGACCGTCGTCCCATTGCGGTTAATGCGGTCCAAGAGACGCATAATTCCCAAGGAGGTATCCGGGTCCAAGTTTCCAGTCGGCTCGTCGGCCAACAGCAATTCGGGACGGTTAACCATTGCTCGGGCAATGGCCACACGCTGTTCTTCACCACCGGAGAGCTCGTGCGGTAAGCGCTTTTCCTTGCCGGCCAGACCCACAAGTTCCAGCACCTCGGGAACCTGGGTTTCAATCGCGTGACGAGGCTTGCCGATCACCTGCATAGCCAGCGCAACGTTTTCGTAAACGCTCTTCGAGGGCAGCAGGCGGAAATCCTGGAAGACAGTTCCCACCTGGCGGCGGAGCTTTGGAACCGACCAGCGAGAAAGCTTGCCCACGTCGTGGCCAAGAACCCACACGGTTCCCGAAGTCGCGCGAATCTCCCGCATGGTGAGCTGGAGGAAAGTGGACTTACCTGAGCCGGATTTACCTACGAGGAAGACGAACTCTCCGCGCTTCACTTCGAGGGAAACATCGTCTAATGCCGGACGCGCACCAGGCTGATACACCATGGTCACGTGATCAAATCGAATCATGAGCCGTCTCTGATCGGGGTTATGGTCTCTTTTACCCTATGCATTCAGCGGCTCGCTGCACCGGCGACACGCGCAAAAGCCCGGGCCTTTGCCCGGGCTTTTCACTTTACTCAGCGTTCTGCTGGTTCTTACGCCAACGGATTCCCGCATTGATAAAGCCATCGATGTCGCCATCGAAAACGTTTTGCGGATTCCCCGACTCGTACTCGGTCCGCAGGTCCTTCACCATCTGGTAGGGCTGAAGAACATACGAGCGCATCTGGTCTCCCCACGAGGCCTTCACGTCCCCAGCAAGTTCCTTCTTCTTGGCCTGTTCTTCCTCATGACGAAGAACCAAGAGGCGAGACTGCAGAACTCGCAGGGCAGCCGCACGGTTTTGAATCTGGGACTTCTCATCCTGCATCGAAACAACGATGCCCGTCGGAATGTGGGTCATACGAACCGCAGAGTCCGTCGTATTCACGGACTGCCCACCGGGACCCGAGGAACGGAAGACATCAACCTTGAGTTCGGATTCGGGAATCTCAATATGATCCGTCGATTCAATCAGAGGAATAACCTCAACGGCCGCGAAAGAAGTCTGGCGGCGTCCCTGGTTATCGAAAGGACTGATACGCACGAGGCGGTGGGTACCGGCCTCGACCGAAAGAGTGCCATAGGCGTAGGGCGCCTGAACCTCGAAAGTTGCCGACTTCAGGCCAGCTTCTTCCGCGTAGGACGTATCCATGACCTTCGTCGGATAACCATGGCGCTCGGCCCAACGCAGGTACATGCGCAAGAGGATCTCAGCAAAATCAGCAGCATCCACGCCGCCGGCACCGCTTCGGATAG
Organism: uncultured Actinomyces sp.; assembly: GCA_963540435.1. Taxonomy (GTDB): domain Bacteria; phylum Actinomycetota; class Actinomycetes; order Actinomycetales; family Actinomycetaceae; genus Pauljensenia. The sequence goes on along the minus strand of CAUTOM010000039.1, from coordinate 6,567 downwards.
TAATAACCGCGTTGCGCTCATCGTATTCACCATCAAGAAGGGTACGGATCTCAAGAGCAGACATGTCGTCCTTGAGAGCACCCAAATCAGCTTCGGCCTCGGCGAAGATATCTTCTGCCTCCGAGGGATCGCTTTCCGCAGTTTCGCGCGCCATATCGACAATGGCCTCGAGATCATCAATGCGTTCTTCCATGGCCAGCACGCGATCGAGTTCGCTCTGACGGTGAGACAGTTGCGAGGTTACTTCCTGAGCGTGCGAGGGGTCATCCCACAGGTCCGGAGCAGCCGCCTGCTGCGACAACTCTTCGATCTGCGCACGAAGACGCTCGGGCTGCACAACTGCGGAGATGTTCTCCATGGTTGTGCGCAAGGACTGGATCTCTTCAGAAAACTCAATGGCCACGTCACCAGAGTAGCGGATTCATTTGCCTATTGACGAGGCCGGGGCCGGGAGAGGGATAATCACTCACCTCTCCCGGCCCCGGCCGGCGGCCTTGATCATTCACTCAAGACCCATGCAACTGTTACGCCGATGCGAGCTGCCCCGAAGGCAAGAGCCATGCCTTCTCGGCCTCGATACCCAGGCGAACGTATTGACCTTCTTCAAGGAGGTCCTCGGCACGCGGATCAGAAACGACACACACGAGCGAACCGAACTCGGTCTCGATTTCGTATTCGACCGTTTCGCCATAGAAGATCGAAGTAACGACCTGTCCCAAAGAACCCGTCAGTGTTGCGGGCTTCTCATCGGTCGGCTGGATCCTCATGGACTCAGGGCGAACCAAGACCACGGTTTCCTTGCCCTCACGCACAGCTTCCTTCGCACCCTCAGAGGAGTGAACGCGGATCTTCTGGCCCAAGGCCTCGATCTCGACCATGCCGTCTTCGCCGACTTCCTGCGCCTGAGCAGGCACGAAGTTCGCGCGTCCCACGAAGTCCGCAACGAAAACGCTGGCGGGGTGCAAGTAGATCTCCTCAGGAGTGTCAACCTGCTCAATGCGACCGGAGTTCATGACGACAATCCGGTCCGACATCGCCATAGCTTCGGACTGATCGTGGGTGACGTAAACGGAAGAGATACCCAGACGCTTTTGCATCCGGCGGATCTCCACGCGCATCTTGACGCGCAGCTTCGCATCGAGGTTCGACAAGGGCTCATCGAAGAGCAAAACCTTGGGGCGCACAACCATCGCGCGTGCCAGTGCCACACGCTGCTGTTGGCCACCCGAGAGCTGAGACGGAGCACGATCGGCCATCGCAGTCAGGTTCATCGCAGCAAGAGCAATGTCAACTTCTTCCTTGATTTCCTCTGCACTCTTCTTGCGCAGACGCAAGCCATAGGCAACGTTTTCGCGCACGCTCAAGTGCGGGAAAAGAGCGTAGGACTGGAACACCATCGACATGGGGCGCTTGTTCGGCGGGACAACAACCATGTTCTCGCCGTCGAGCATGACCTGGCCCGAAGTGGCATCCTCAAAACCTGCGATCATGCGCAGGGTCGTGGTCTTGCCGCATCCAGAGGGACCAAGCAAGGTGATGAACTCGCCGGGGCGAATATCCAGATTGATGTGGTCGACCGCAGTCACATCAGAGACCGTGTTGGAGAAGGTCTTCGTCAGTTCCACCAAGGACAGGCGGCCGGGAGCATTAGTGTCATTTGTATTCGACATGAGGCTTTCCTTTGTCAACAATTACATGCCCGCGCCATTGGAGGCGGTGACAGATTTATCTCGCACGAGGACATTCGTCAGGCCAATAACAGCCATGACAATGACGATCAAGATCGTGCAGAAGGCGAAAGCATTACCGAAGCGCCCTGCATCAACCTCAGACAGAATCTGCGAGGTCATGATCTTGGTCTTAGGAGTCGTGATGAAAATGATTGGCGACAGCGTGGTCATCGAACGCGCGAAGGCGTAGGTCAAACCAGCGATGAACGCAGGACGAATCAGGGGAAGCGTCACCTTCATGAAGGTCACCAAGCCGGATGCACCCAAGGAGGTTGAGGCCTCGTCAATCGATTGATCGATCTGGTGGAGGGACGCAATACCCGAACGCTGACCGGAGGGCATCGAACGCGCGATGTACACCATAATGATCGCCAACGCACCACCGAAAACTGCAGAACCACCCGCGAGCGCAGGCATCAGCTGGAGCTTCCCAAAGATGATGATCGGCTTGTTGTAGGTGATGAGGTAACCAATGCCCAAGACGGTACCGGGCACAGACAAACCGAGCATGCCGAGGAAGTCCATGAAGCCCGAGGAAGCCTTCAAACGCACGACAACCAACCACGCAACGATCATGCCGAGCACGCCAGCAATAGGCGTTGCGATCAGGGCGAGGATCGTCGTATCCACCATCGCATCGTTACCGATACCCGAGAGCACGTACTTGAAGTTCTTGAGAGTGAAGCTGTTGTCAACGCCCAAGATTGAAACGAATGCACCCACGATAACCGTCGCGTAAATTGTCACAACAAAAAGCGCCAAGGCAGCGGTCACTGCGCCCAGAGGAATACGAGCAGCCAGAGAAGTCACCATGCGCACGCGGCCCGCAGGCTTACCAGTCACAGTCACCGCTGAAGAACGACCCGACCAGTAGCGCTGCAGAAGGAAGACCAAGAGCGCGGGAACCAAGAGGATCAGCGAGTAAGCCGAACCGGCAGCAGTGTTGTACTCACCGTTGACCGCGATGTATGCGCGCGAGGCCAAGACCGTGAAGTCACCGCCAATGACCAGGGGGTTCGCCAAGTCAGCGATCGCCTCGACGAAGAGGAGAAGGAAAGAGGCTGCGAAGCCGGGGATCAACATGGGGAGGGTAACTGTGCGGAAAATCTTCCACGAGGATGCACCCAGGGAGGCGGCGGCCTCTTCCATTGCAGGATCCAGATTCTTGAGCATGCCGAGCATGTTCATATACGCAACAGGGAAGAAGGAGAGAGAAAGAACCAGAGTCAGGCCAGAAAGGCCATAGATATTCCACTGCTGACCGAGCAGCTGAGTGGAAATAATTCCGTTGCGTCCAAACAGAGTGATCGCGGATGTTGCCACAGCGAAGGGCGGGGAAACGATCGGGATCAGGCAGATGAGGTGGAGGATCTTCTTGCCGGGGATCTTCACGCGAGCCTGAATGTAAGCGAAGAAGAAACCGACCAAAGTTCCGACAAGGCCGACGACCAAGCCCAAAACAATCGTGTTCAGGGCAATCGTACGGTTGGTCTTCGAGGAGACGAAGGAGGTCAGAACCTTCATTCCTTCGCCAGAAAATGCGCGAGCCAAAATCGTGACCAGAGGCAACAGCACCAGCAGTACTAACACTGCCGAAATGATCGCAACGATCGCGACAGTCACCGGATCACGACGAACCTTTGTTCGTTTTTTCTTTCCCGAGGCCACTGCGCGCGTTTCAGGGATTTCCTCCCCCCGCGCGTCAACGCTCGGTGGTGCACTTGTCTCCACAGACATTAAAATTCCAATCTTTACGGGATGCCCGCCCATCTTTGAGGCGGATTTTCCCTGCATTGGGCGCACCCGTCAGCGGGCGCACAGATCAAGAAAGAGAGAAGGGAGGGGACAACGCAGGGACATGGTGAGCGCTGCCCCCTCCCGCAGAAGCGCGAATTACTCGCGCGGCTTTGCGGCAACCTCTTCGTCGAAGCGCTTGGTCAGTTCAGGCTTTGCAGCCGCGGCGGCGGCAAAGTCGTAGTCGATCAAGTTGATTTCGTCGAGCTTGGCCATCTTGTCGTTGGTCTTAGCGTTCGGGTTGGTGAGAATCTGGTTCGATCCAACCGTCTGACCGATGTTCTGAGCGTCAGCAGAAATTGCCCAGTCGATGTACTTCTTGGCGGCTTCGGAGTGCTTCGAGTTCTTAATCAGAGCAACGCCACCGATCTCGTAGCCGGTGCCTTCCTTCGGGAAGGAGACAACGAGATCCTTCATGCCCTCATCACGGTACTTCACGCAGTCATGCGAGAAGACGAGGCCAACGGCGACCTCACCGCGACCGGCGATCTGGCCGGGGGCAGTACCGGACTTGGTGTACTGCAGAACATTGGAGTGCATCTTCTTCATGTAGTCGATGCCTGCATCTTCGCTACCGCCAAGAACAACCTGGGTCCACAGTGTCGTGAACGCAGTACCCGAGGTCGAGGGGTGTGCGGTCGAGACCTGTCCCTTGAGCTCAGGCTTGAGGAGGTCGCTCCACGATTCAGGAACAGCCAAGCCCTTTTCGTCCAGGACCTTCTTGTTCGAGCAGAAGCCCAGAACACCCACGTAGACACCGGTCCAGTTATGGTTCGGGTCCTTGTACTTGTCCGGAATTTCCTTTGCAGTCGGTGAATCGTAGGCCTCGATCAGGCCCTTTTCGGCTGCTGCACCATATCCATCCACGGGGCCGCCGTGCCAGACGTCGAACTCCGGGTTGTCCTTGGCTGAGTCCAGACGTGCAACGGTTTCACCCGAAGACAGGCGAACGTAGCTTGTCTTGATTCCCGTCTGAGCGGTGAAAGTCTCGGTCCACTTCTGGCAGAGATCTTCCATTGCGCCACAGGCGATGGTCAAAGACTGCTCGGATCCGTTTCCGCCATTGTTGTCGCTGCCCTGTTCGTTGACGATGCATCCGGACAGGGTGAAGGCTCCGACTGCGCCGAGTGCAATCAGGGAGATGAAGTTCTTCTTCATCGGGATTCTCCTTTGAATCGAGGAATCTGTAAGGAGCATCGACTTCGCAGGCGTGCTCGCTCAGATCCATTGTGACCTGTCCAATGCGCCCGATAGTGGCCCTGCGGTAACAGCTGGTAACTAAGGTGTTACTAAAGTTCGGGCATCATGTAGCCGACGGAGCGAACCGATTGAACAAGGGCGGCCCCTTCTGGGCCTAATGATCCCCGCAGACGATAAGCCGTCATCTTGATCATGTCTTTTCCACCCGACTCATCCTGCGTTTCCCATACGGAATTCAGCAGTTCGCGATAGGTGACGGGCTCACCAAGATTTTGCACAAGTACTTCGAGGAAGCGCCTCTCGATGCTTGAGAGGACAACTGGAACGCCAAAAACGAACACTTTGTGTTGACGCATATCAACACGCAAAGGGCCGTTCGTCACGACCTCAGATGCCGGCCGCTTTGAACGCCGAAGAAGGGATTGTGCACGCAAGGTCAGTTCTTTGGGACTGAACGGTTTGGTGATGTAGTCGTCCGCGCCACTTTCAAGTCCTTTGATCCGGTCAGGTTCTTCTGAGAGAGCAGTGATCATAATGATCGGCACATCGCTCATTGCGCGGATTCTTTGAGCAAGCGAAATTCCAGAGATCACGGGGATCATTAAGTCGAGTACGACGAGGTCGTAGTACTTCTTTGTGAATTTATCCCAAGCTCGCCCACCATCACTGGCGGTCTCTACGGTAATACCCGCGGTTTCGAGAGCAAACTTGATGATCATTAAGATCTGAGGTTCATCATCAACAACTAAAGCTGTTGTCGTCATTGCCCCTCCTTCGGCGCTCGTGCACTGGGTTGTGATCGCGGGATCGTCAGATAGAACGTTGTCCCTTTCGAGGCAATCGTATCGACAAGGATTGTCCCCCCGTGCAATCTCAGGATCTTTTGCGTGAGCATCATTCCAAGTCCCGTTCCAGGACGCAAGGATCCTCCGGTATCGAAGGGAATGAAGAGGCGCTCTTTTTCTTCAGGCGTCATTCCGCGCCCATCATCCACAACTGCGATTGTCACATCTTCATCGGAGTCTTGGACGCTCACGAGGATCGAGACGTTCTCCCCCGCGTGACGCGCAGCGTTGTTAATGACATTAGCTATCGCCTGTCCCATCAAACGTGGGTCAACGAATATGTGGATGGGAGCCCCGTGATTTTCAAGGCGGATTGGTGCCGAATGGAAGCGACGAAGTTGCGCAACATTGTGTCGAACAAGTTCACGCATTTCGACGCGTTTCAAACGAAGGTTAAACAGATCCGATTCCATACGGATTTCTGCAAGCATGTCCTCCGCCATCTCGATGACCTGGTTGGAGTTCTCGGCAATCGTCTTGGCGAATTTCAATTGCATCTCATTCATGGGACCAGCAGAACCATCAGCGAGTAATTCAGCCGCCCCTCGAACGACAGTCAAAGGGGTACGCAATTCGTGTGAAAGAACAGCGGGGCCGGCAATGTAATCCTGATGCAATTGACGCAGTTGTTCTTTTTCCGCAAGAACTCGCTTGAGCTCACGATGAGCACGCACAAGCAGGGCAAGCATAAGAGAAACCAGGCTCCACGAGACGACCAACGCCACGACGGCCACTATCCACATCGGTTTCCTCACCTCCCCATTGCCTTCTCACCATTATGCCCACCCCGTCAAGAAGGGCGAACGAAAAAGTGAGCAAGACACGCGGCGCTCCAAGGCCTCGACACTGAGCAAGTGATCGCTAACGGAACCCCTTGCTGCAGATATAAGAAGCGATCACGCAAGGAATACGGCCGTCAACAACTGTGTAGGTAACGTTGCGATATCCCAACTTCTCGAAGAAAGCTCGATAGGAGTCCACATCGAATTGTTCCTTGA
>CAUTOM010000038.1:0-16523 GCA_963540435.1 uncultured Actinomyces sp. | reverse complement strand
GACTCAGCCGTAACGGATGGCCCCGCCAAGGCCTCGGAAATCTATCGCTGGCCCATGGCATGGCTGATGGCTTTCGCCTTCGCTGTCAATACCTTCTGCTACTTCGGCGTCGCAGCATGGCTGCCGAAAATCCTTGCAGACATGCTTGAGATGGGCCCAAACGATGCCGGTTTTGCAGCATCGATCTACCACATCGTGGGTGTTGCTGCGCCGCTGAGCATGATGGCCGTCCAGAAAATGATCCGCGCTCAGACCTCGACAATCCTCACGTTGGTCTCACTGTCGTGGCTTCTCATGCCAATTGGAATGCTCCTTCTTCCCGGAGGCTGGGCTTTATGGAGTGCATGCGGAGGACTTGGCCAAGGTGCATTTTTTTCAATTACCTTTACGCTGGTCATTGAACGCACGACCAACATGGCTCAAACCCGCACGCTTTCTGCCCTCGTCCAAAGCATTGGATACGGCTTTGGCGCCTTGGGGCCGTGGGTTTTGGGGCGCATGTACGACATGACGGCTAACTGGCTGTGGCCCTTCATTCTTTTAACAGTCCTGACAGGAAGCCTCGTCGTGATCTCCCAAATCGTCGCCCGCTCGACCTCAACCCCCAAGCCTCAATGAGCCCTCACCAGCCAGAAGGCCAAGCCTGGGATGAACACGGTCGTCTCCGAGCTGAACTCGTCGAACCTTATGCCAAGCGCCCCCTAGCCGTCTACGTGCACGTTCCTTTCTGTCAGATTCGTTGCGGCTACTGTGACTTCAATACCTACACCGTTGGTTTTGGCCCCGGAGCTGACCGAGAGAGCTATGACCAAAGCGCCCTTGCTGAAATGCGCATGGGAGCAGGAATCCTCAGCGACGCCGCAATGCCCGAGCGCCCCGCCTCGAGCGTCTTCTTCGGCGGTGGAACCCCGACGCTCTTGTCCACCGAGATCCTTGAACGTCTCCTTGCGGGAGTGTGCGAGAACTTTGGGATCGCTCCCGGCGCAGAAATTACCGTCGAAGCGAACCCTGAAAGCGTGGACGAGGCCGCGCTCGCACGCCTCGCCGAGGCTGGCTTTACCCGCCTTTCCTTTGGTATGCAATCGGCAGTCCCTGAGGTTTTGCGCGTCCTTGATCGCCGGCATGATCCAGCGAAATTGCCCGGGTTGGTTGGTGTGGCCCGCAGACTCGGCTTGGATGTCTCAGTCGATCTCATCTACGGTGCCCCCGGGGAGACTCTGACAGACTGGCAGGTCTCGCTTGAAGAAGCGATCGCAATGGAGCCGGATCACATCAGCGCCTACGCCCTTGTCATCGAAGAGGGAACCAAAATGGGCGCGCAGGTCGCTCGCGGGCAACTTCCCATGCCCGACCCGGACGACGAGGCCTCGAAATACGAAATTGCGGATCGACTCCTAGGCGAGGCCGGCTACAGCTGGTACGAAATTTCGAACTTCGCGCGCAGGGAGGCCGGCGAAGAAGGAATTGTTTCCACCCAGCTGCGCCATGCCTCGAAACATAATCTTGCCTACTGGCGCGACTGGGATTGGTGGGGGATCGGCCCGGGCGCGCACTCTCACATCGGGCGATATCGCTGGTGGAATGTCAAACACCCCTCGGCGTATGCGCAAAGGCTACGAGAGGGACTTTCTCCTGCACACGCTGGAGAAATCCTCGATGCGCAGACGCGGGAGATGGAACGCATCCTCTTGGCTGTGCGCACTAGCGAAGGTGTCGGAGCTCCCCGGGAGGGGGAAGGGGACCGCGAGGCCTTTTGCGCCGCGCTTGAACCCCTGGCCTCGAAAGGGCTGATCGATGCTCAAGCGGCTGGCGAGGGGCGGGCAATTCTGACTCTTCAGGGCAGACTTTTGGCTGACTACGTGACGCGCGAGCTTCTTGGATACTGAGTTATGAGCCGCACACTTGGGCGGGAAAGGGTGTTGGTCGGGGATTAGACCGGCAGGCCCTCATAGTGTGGAGCGGTGACTTCAGATATGTACGGGACCAATATCTTCGAATTCGACCCGCATCGTGATGGGCCGGGTGCGCGTAGGCCGCGCTCTGTTGAAGTTGCTATCGAGTACGGCATGGTGCTTGAGGATATTTCCAGCGGGTGGGTTGGCGCGGTGACCCGCGTTGAGAAATCCGGGGGAGTGCACCTGGTTGAACTTGAGGATCGACACGGGCGCAAGCGTTCTTTCCCCCTTGGCGGCGGGTTCTGGCTTGAAGGAAAGCCCATTGTTGCGCTTCCTCCGAAGGCTGCGCCGGTGCGGCAGACTCCCGCCTTGACTACTCCTGGCGGTCGAGCGGTGACAAACTCCGGATCGATTGCTGCGGGAAACCGTGTTGCGCGTGTTGCGCGAAAGTCTCGAATCTGGGTCGAGGGACGCCACGATGCCGAGCTCATTGAGCACGTGTGGGGCGACGACCTTGCAGATGTTGGGGTTGTCGTTCAGCTTCTCGAAGGTGTCGACCATTTGGAGGAAATCCTCGAAGTCTTTGGCCCCACTGAGAAAGTGCGTGCGGGCGTGCTTGTGGATCACTTGGTCCCCGGATCCAAAGAATCCCGCATTGCCGAGGCCGTGAGTGCGCGTTGGAAGGACGCGGTCCTCATCGTCGGTCACCCCTATGTCGATATTTGGCAATCGGTGAAGCCTCAGCGTTTGGGACTTGAGAAATGGCCCGAAATCCCTCGTGGAGTGGATATCAAACATGGGACTTTGGAACACTTGGGCTGGCCCCACGCAACTCAGGCCGATATCGCGATGGGATGGAAACGAATCCTCTCCACGGTTCGCAACTACAAAGACCTCGAGCCGGCTCTGCTTGGCCGCGTCGAGGAGCTCATTGATTTCGTCACTCAGCCCGGTTTGGAATGATCGCTCGTTCCCATTCGGCTCCGGGTGAAAACTGTTGATAATAGGGCGAATTGGGTATTTGCGGAGTAAACTGGCACTCAAATAGCGTGAGTGCCAGATTAGGGGAGGATGAATGAACGACCGTCGCCTTGACGTTCTACGAGCCATCGTGTCCCAGTATGTCCACACGCGCGAACCCGTGGGGTCCAAAGCCATTGCGCAATCCCAAGACCTAGGTGTCTCTTCAGCAACCATTCGAAACGACATGGCTGTCTTGGAAGAAGCGGGGCTCATTTACCAGCCCCATACCAGCGCCGGCCGCGTCCCAACCGACAAGGGATACCGAGTTTTCGTCGACCAATTGGCAACCCTCAAGCCCATGAGCGCCCCAGAGCGCCAGGCGGTTGAGAAATTCTTGGCCCGTGCCGAAGATCTCGATGATGTCGTCATGGCCACAGTGCGCCTGCTTGCCCAGGTCACGCACCAGGTTGCCCTCATCGAATACCCCGTCAACGCGCGCTCAACACTGAGCCGCATCGAATTCGTCGATCTGAGTGACTCGCGCCTGCTCATCGTGGTTATCTCTGAGCAAGGCAAAGTTTTTGAACGCCTGCGTGAGATGCCCCAAGACCTCACCCAAGAAGATCTCTTGACGCTGCGCTCGGTCCTCAACGCCGCCTACCAGGGCAAAGACGCGGGAGAAGTTCGTGCCCATTACGAGGCCATGGCTGAGTGTCTGCCGCCCGCACTATCTGGGTGCGCCGCAGACATCAGTGAGATCATTGCCAGCCTCCTCCAAGGAGAGCCTTCCGCGCGAATCGCTATGGCGGGAATGTCCAACCTTGCTCGAAGCGGTGTTGACTTCCGCGACATCGCCCCGGTTTTAGACGCCCTCGAAGAACAGGTCGTTCTCCTGCGTCTCTTCGCCGAAATGGATGAAGGAAACGGCGACGTCCACGTCTCCATCGGTTCCGAAAACGGACACGATGCTTTCGTTGAGACCTCCCTTGTTTCAGGAACCTACGCTTCCGGGGGGAACTCAGCCCACGTGGGAATCCTCGGGCCCACCCGCATGGACTACGCCTCGACAATGTCCACGGTCCACGCCGTGGCCTCGTATCTGTCCAAGTACTTGAACTCAACACACTAATCGCAGCCGCAGAAGGATATTCGTGAACGATTACTACGCAATCCTCGGAGTCTCACGCGACGCCGACCAAAGCGAAATCAAGAAGGCCTATCGCAAGAAGGCCCGCGAATTACACCCGGACTACGGCGGGGATGAGGACGCTTTCAAGGAACTATCGATCGCCTACGAAACCCTCTCCGATCCGGAAAAACGCCGCATGTACGACATCGGCGGGGCCGACGCTGCCCGAGGCGGTGGTTACGGTGGTGACTCTTTCGATTTCGGGGACATCCTCTCAACCATGTTTGGTGGAGCCTTCGGTGGTGGATTCGGCGGAGGCGCTGGCCCTCAGTCGCGTACTCGTCAGGGCCGCGAGCAGCTCACGCGCATTGAAATCACCCTGGAGGAAGCAACCTTCGGTGCGCATCGCGAAATTTCGCTCAATACCTACGTCGCCTGCGATGTGTGCCACGGGTCGATGTGTGAACCGGGCACCGAGACCACAACCTGTGGGACCTGTAACGGCGCCGGCTATTCGATTCAAACCCAGCAGACCATGCTGGGAACCATGCGCACCCAAGTTCCGTGTCCCACCTGTCAGGGCTATGGAACCGTCATCGAACATCCGTGTCATGAATGCGCAGGCCAAGGACGCGTACGCACTCGCCGGAGCCTGACCATCGACATCCCCGCAGGAGCGGGAGATGGCATGCGCCTGCGCCTTGCCGGACAGGGCGAGGTCGGTCCCGGCGGTGGCCCGAACGGTGATCTCTATGTCGATATCGTCGAAAAGAGGCACCCCACGTTCTCGCGCCAAGGTGACGATCTGTACATGACCGTCACCATTCCCATGACTGCAGCAGCTCTGGGAAGCACTTTCGAGCTCGATACTTTGGATGGGAAACAATCCATCACGGTCAAGCCTGGAACTCAGCCCGGAGACGAACTGCGTTTGCCCGGTTTGGGCGTTGGACACTTGCAGCGTCCCGGCCGTGGCGACCTGCATATCGGTATCAACGTCGAGATTCCTCGCAAGCTTGATGAGCGTTCCCGCGAGCTTCTTGAAGAGCTTTCTGCTGTGCGCGGGGAAGAAAGCGCCCGTCCCGAAAAGCAGGGTTCTTCCTTCTTCGACAAGCTTCGTGAAACCTTCACAGGCCAGTGAACGGAACATATCGATGACCCTTCCCGTTTTCATCGCTCCCGAGGCCGCAGCCCTCCAAAGTTGCACTCGCGGGGATTCCTACACTCTTGATGGGGATGAAGGCTTCCACGCGGCAACCGTTCGTCGCATGGACGTGGGGCAGATGCTCGACGTCGTTGACGGCGATGGATTGCGTGTCCGCGGGAGCGTGATTGAACGAGCGAAGAAATCATTGACTCTTCGCGTTGAAGAGATCATCCACGAGGCGCCCCCGTCTGTACGCTTGATCCTTGTTCAGGCATTGTCGACGGGCGGCCGCGATGAGATGGCCATCGAAATGGCAACGGAAGTCGGGGTTGACGCCGTGATCCCGTGGCAGGCTAATCGCAGTGAAGTGCGCTGGAAGGGTGAAAAAGCCGCGAAGGGCATGAGGAAGTGGGAGTCGACTTTAAGAGCGGCCGCGAAGCAATCTCGTCGCGCCTTTATTCCGCGCCTCGAAGATGCCTGCACTTCCCAACGACTTGCTCAATGGATGAGTGAAGAAACAGCAGCCGGAGCGTGGGTGATCGTCTGCCACGAGAGCACACAAGCCCCTTTGAGTCTTCTCTTGCGTGAGCTGCGTGCCGCTGCGGACAAGTCTTTGCCGACCACTGACAAAGCCTCTGGCCAAGCGCTGCCGCAGATGTGCCTTCCGCCTCGGATCAGCGTGGTCGTCGGTCCCGAAGGCGGAGTTGACCCCGACGAGCTTTCCCTTTTCGAGGCCGCGGGTGCACGTGTGTGCCTATTGGGGACAACAGTGTTGCGCGCCTCGACCGCAGGTCCGATTGCTTTATCACTGATCAGCGATGCGATTAGACGGTGGTGACATGGAGGCAAAACGGATCGAAATTCCTAGGGGCGTTGACCCAGTTGTCCTTTTTGGCACATCAGATCGCGTCTTGCGCTCCCTTGAAAAAGGGTTCCCTCAGGTGCGTTTCTCTCTTCTGGGACGCACTCTGTCGATGATCGGTCCTGAAGGCATTGTCGATATGGCTGTTCAATTGGTCGATGAACTGGTTGAACTTGCTAAAGAAGGACACTCTCTCGATGCCGACGGAGTCGAACAAGCAATCGCACTCCTCACTTCAGCGCATTCGTCGACCGAGCGTCCACAGGAGATTCTTCGCAGTCGAGGACGTTCGATTCGTCCCCAGTCTGCGGGGCAAAAAGCCTATGTTGACGCCATCGAACGCTCGACCCTGGTCTTTGGCCTCGGCCCTGCCGGCACCGGAAAAACGTACCTTGCAATGGCACAGGCGGTATCGGCTCTGCTCTCTGGTCAGGTCCGACGCATTGTTCTCACGCGTCCAGCGGTTGAAGCAGGGGAGAATCTGGGTTTCTTGCCGGGAACCTTGACAGACAAGATTGATCCCTATCTGCGTCCCCTCTACGATGCCTTGGGCGAGATGATGGATCCCGATGCTCTGCCCAAGCTCATGGCCTCCGGCGCTGTTGAAGTTGCTCCTTTGGCGTATATGCGCGGCAGGACTTTGAACGATTCATTCATCATCTTGGACGAGGCGCAAAACACGACGCTCGCACAGATGAAAATGTTCCTCACCCGTCTGGGCTTCAACTCCAAGGTCGTCGTCACCGGTGACACCTCGCAAATCGACTTAGCGGGGGAGCGTAGCAGCGGCCTGCTTGTCATCGAAGATATTCTGGGCGGCATCGATGACATAGAATTTTGTCATCTGACAAGCGCCGATGTTGTGCGCCATCGACTTGTTGGCGAGATCATTGACGCATACGAACGCTGGGACGAGTCACTGGCACGCATGAAAGCGCGCCGAGACCGCTCACTTCACTCCCGTTCCCGACACAATGGACACTAAGTCATGACTGAAGTTCTCAACGAAACCGACTACGAGATCGACATTGCAGAGTTCGTGCAACTGGCTGACTTCGTGCTCAGCGCAATGCATGTCTCAACCGAGGTCGAACTCAACATCATCTTCATCGACCCCGAACCTATGGAAGAACTTCACGTGCGCTGGCTGGACCTTGAAGGACCCACCGACGTCATGAGCTTTCCGATGGACGAACTCCGCCCGGGTACCGCCGAGCACCCCACGGCCTCGGGAACGCTGGGGGATATCTGCATCTGCCCGCAGGTCGCCGAAAAGCAAGCCCGCGAGGCCGGTCACTCGACCGCAGAGGAAATGCTTTTCCTCGCCACCCACGGGATGCTTCACCTCATGGGATACGATCACGCTGAGCCCGAAGAAAAAGAAGAGATGTTCGCACTGCAACGCCAGCTCCTTTTGAGCTTCTTGGCGCAGCGATGATCGAAGCAGCAGTACCGGTCGCGGCGATGAGTATCCTCGCCGCGATTGCACTTCTCTTTGCGATGGTCCTTGCGACAAGCGAGTTTTCGCTTTCGAAACTGACTCGCGCCATTGTCGAGGATTTGATTCAAGAAGAGAAAAAGCACGCGGGTGCCCTGATGGAGCTGGTGGACCAGCGGCGGGTGGTTATTTTTGTCCTTCGAGGCGTTCGCACTTTTACACAGGTGGTCTTCGCCGTATCGATGGCGACGATTGCGCTGCATCTTGCCAATAACTGGTGGCTCGCTAGCCTGGTCACGATCGTGGTCGTCACCCTTGCGCAATTCCTGGCCAATAGCGTGATTGCAACGCGCTGGGCACAACGCAACCCCACCGGTGCTGCGCTGCTATTCACCCCGCTCATCACCCGCCTCGTGGCTATTGCGCACTTCTTTGCACCTGTTGCGCACAAAGCGCGCGCGGTCTTACCTCAGCCGGAACGCACCGAAGCTGAAATGCGCGCGGAAATGGCTGATGAATTGCGCGAAATGGTCGATCAGGTTGGCGAAACCGAAGGTTTTGAAGAAGAAGACCGCCAGATGTTGCGCTCGGTCTTCGAACTTGGGCACACCCTCGTGCGCGAAGTCATGGTTCCGCGCACGGAAATGGTGACGATTTCTTTCGATACTCCTGCGCACAAGGCCCTGCGACTCTTCGTTCGATCAGGCTTCTCACGCATCCCTGTCACCGGGACAGATACCGACGATGTGCGCGGAATCCTTTTCTTCAAAGACGTCGTTCAGCGGATACAGACCTACGAAGGCGACCACGAACTGCGCGCAGATCAAATGATGCGCCCAGCTGAGTTCACCATCGAGATGAAACCTGCCGATGACTTGCTGCGCCAGATGCAGGCCGAACACTTCCACCTGGCGCTGGTCGTCGATGAGTACGGCGGGATTTCGGGCCTCGTCACCCTTGAAGACATCATCGAGGAAGTCGTCGGTGAGCTCACCGACGAACATGATCGCAATACAGTTGAACCGGAAGAGATTTCCCCCGGCGTGTGGCGTGTCCCCTCTAGGTTCTCTATTTGGGAACTCGGCGAGCTGTGGGGAGTGGAATTGCACGATGATGACGTCGATTCCGTAGGTGGTTTGCTGGCCAAGGCAATCGGGCGTGTCCCCCTTCCCGGTGCAACTGGCGATATGCTCGGCGTGCACATGGTCGCCGAGGAAGCGCGCGGGCGCCGCCGCCAAGTTGGCACAATCGTGTGCTCATATGTCCCTGAAGTTTCCTCCGACGACACCAACCAAAGCCAGGAGTAGCAATGCATTTTCCCAGCGATGACGAATTGATGGCTGGCCCCAACGCCTTTGAGGGGGTGGACATCGACTCCTTCGATTTTCCCGAGGAAGATGGTGACGAGGCCTCGGAGGCATTCGGGGAGGCGAACGAAGGGCGCGATGCGGAGTACGAGGGCTCAGACTTCGGTGATTCAGATCTTGACGAGGCCGACGATGAGATCGCGCAGGACGTGGCCGATAGCATTGACTCCCTGCGTGAACTGCGTGCCGAAACGAATGCGGCGGCCGATATCGTTATTCCTGACTTCCCCGAAGATTTCCGCGCGGGCTTCATCTCGATCGTTGGGCGTCCCAACGTTGGAAAATCAACCCTGACGAACGCGCTTGTCGGGCACAAGGTTGCGATCACCTCAGGGCGTCCGGAGACGACTCGCCACAATATTCGCGGCATCGTTCACGGTGACAACTACCAGCTGGTCCTGGTTGATACTCCCGGATATCACCGCCCGCGAACCCTCTTGGGAAAGCGCTTGAATGATATGGTTCGCGAGGCTTTGGCCGAAGTTGATTGCGTCATCTTCTGCTTGCCTGCAAACCAGCGCATCGGACCGGGAGACCAGTTCATCGCGCGTGAATTGCGTTCTGTTCGCAGGCCTATCATTGCGGTCGCAACCAAGTGTGACAGCGTGCCTCGAGAGCGCGTTATGGAACACCTCATGGCAATTGAAAAGCTGGGGGAGTGGAGTGCAATCGTTCCCGTCTCCTCTTTCGAGAACAAGGGGATCGACCGCCTTCGTGAGGTTTTGGCGCAGACGGTTCCTCTTTCTCCGCCCCTGTACCCGCAGGACAATATTTCGGACGAGTCCCGCGAAACGATGATCGCTGAATTCATTCGCGAGGCCGCACTTGAAGGCGTGCGCGACGAACTTCCTCACTCGCTGGCTGTGCAAGTCGAAGAGATCATTGAGCGACCGAAGCGCGAGGGCGATACCCGTCCGCCACTGTTGGATATCCACGTCAACGTGTACGTCGAACGCGATTCTCAAAAAGCCATCATTATCGGTAAGAAGGGGGCGCGTTTGAAGGAAATCGGTACGCGTGCTCGCGCCAATATTGAGGAGTATTTAGGACGCCGGGTCTACCTTGATTTGCATGTGCGAACCGCTAAGGATTGGCAGTCGGATCCGAAGATGCTCCAGCGCCTCGGTTTCTGAGTGTTTCCCCCACTTTCGATGTGAAAGTGGGGGATTCAACATCTGTGCCCTGACCAGGGTCCTGAGTCTTTGCGGGTATTTCATGGCATGCTTATCCCGTGAGCGAAAATCCCCAAAACCCCAACACTTTTGAGCTTTCGTCGTTTGACCCGGACGCATCACTGACCGTGCATCGCATGGCTGCGCATGACCGTCTGGCCTATCAATCCCGAGTTGTTTTGCGCTTGGGTCAGATGCTTCTTGCTGCTGGCGCTGGTTCCTACCGCGTCAAGGCCTCGATGCGCACCTGCGCCGAGGCGGTAGGCATCGAAAAGCACCACGCTCAGGTGACCTTCACGGAAGTCGTTGCAACCGCCTACGCGAATGGTACTTTCCGTACCGAACTTGCTGAGCAGCGTCTCTTGGGTGTCAATGCTGATCGAATTGACCGCATCACAAACTACCTGGCATCCATTGAAGGCAAGCAGGTGCTTGTTGAAGACGTCGATAAGGCTCTTGACGAGATTGAACGCGTCAAGCCCCTGTACGGGTGGCTCGCGAATGCTCTTGCTTCGGGACTTGCCTGCGCGGCCTTCGCATTCCTCAATGCTGGGGGATGGGTTGAGTGCACTGTCGTGGCAATTGCCGCCTTCTTCGGACAGTTCCTCCGCCGTCAAATGCTCAAGCGTCACATGAACCACTTCGGTGTGTGGATGGTGTGTGGAGGCGTCGCTGCAAGCGTGTACATCCTGTGCGTCTACTTGGCACAAAAGTACATGGGGATTGATCCCACTCACCAAGCGGGATTTATTTCAGCGCTCCTCTTCTTGGTTCCAGGCTTCCCGCTGGTTACCGGGATTATTGACTTGGTGCGTCACGATTTTGCCGGTGGTATTCAGCGCATCGTCTACGTTGCCATGCTGGTTGTCTCCGCTGGTGTTGCCGTATGGAGTATCTCCAAGGTCTTCAACTGGTCAGTCACCCCCGAATACGTTGTTTCACTTCCTGCTTATATCCACTTCCCGCTACGCTTCTTCACCAGTTTTGTTGCAGCCTTTGGCTTCGCGATGCTCTTTAATTCTCCGCCGAAGGTTTGCGCTGCTGCGGCTCTGATTGGCGCGGTCATCAATACCGGCCGTATTGCTTTGGCCGTTGAACTGGGAATGCCGGTGCCCGCGGCAGTGGGGCTTGCTGCCCTGTGTGCTGGACTTTTGGCAGCCGCTGTTGCGGCGAAGACGCGCTATTCGCGCGTGACGTTGTCCGTTCCTGCCGTGGTCATCATGATCCCTGGTGTTCCCCTGTATCGCTCGCTCACGTACTTGAACAACGGCCAGACGATGGACGCCCTCGAGCAGCTGTTCACTGTTCTCTTCACAATCGTTGCGATCGGTATCGGCCTGGCGATTTCGCGAATGCTTACGGACCGTGCGTGGCTCGTGGAATCGCCGACCGGCGTTCCCAGCCTAGAGGAGTCAACGAACCAGGCCTAAAAGCGTGTCCACCATGTGCACTCGTCGTGCCCGGTGCCACGAGCCTTCATAGACTGAAGATGTGAAGACAACATCTAAGGTTCCTCGTCCTGTCGGTTCTGGAATGCCAACGGTCAAGTACCGTGCTTTCCTTGACACCAACCCTGTGGATCTTCCCGATCGCCAGTGGCCCTCCAAGCGCATTACTCACGCGCCCAGGTGGATGTCTACGGATCTGCGTGACGGAAACCAAGCGCTGATTGAGCCCATGGATTCCGTGCGAAAGCGCAAGATGTTTGATCTTCTTGTTCGCTTGGGCTACAAGGAAATCGAGATCGGTTTCCCCTCAGCATCACAAACGGACTTCGATTTCGTCCGTTCGCTGCTTGAAGACGACGCTCTTCCCGAGGACGTGACGATCTCGGTGTTGACTCAGTCACGCCCAGAGCTCATTGAACGCACTGTTGAATCCATCGTTGGTTTCCCGCGCGCAACGGTACACCTCTACAACGCAACGGCCCCCGTTTTCCGTGAGGTTGTCTTCAAGGCTGACCGTGCGCAAACCGTTGAGCTTGCTCGCCTCGGTACGCGCGAAGTCATCGCGCAAGCAGAGCGCCAATTGGGCGATGAAACGATTTTCGGCTTTGAATACTCCCCGGAAATCTTCGTCGATACTGAGCAAGATTTTGCATTGGAAGTATGCGAGGCTGTCATGGATATCTGGCAGCCCCAGGATGGCCGCGAGATCATCCTCAACCTTCCCTCAACCGTTGAACGCGCGACCCCGAATGTTTTTGCCGACCAGATCGAATACATGTCGCGCAATCTTTCGCGTCGCGAGTTCATCGCGCTTTCTGT
The DNA here is from genome assembly GCA_963540435.1 of uncultured Actinomyces sp. Lineage (GTDB taxonomy): Bacteria > Actinomycetota > Actinomycetes > Actinomycetales > Actinomycetaceae > Pauljensenia. Next base: position 4,283 of record CAUTOM010000038.1, on the reverse strand, counting down.
TCACCCGCACAACGACCGTGGGACTGGCGTGGCCAGCGCGGAACTGGCTCTGCTTGCGGGCGCGGATCGTATCGAAGGTTGCTTGCTGGGACAGGGCGAGCGCACGGGTAATGTTGACCTGCTGACCTTGGGTCTGAACCTCTTCAGTCAGGGAATCGACCCGGGTATTGACCTGTCGAACGTCGACGAAATTCGCCGGACGGTCGAGCACTGCACCCAGATGGAAGCATCGCCTCGTGCGCCATACGTTGGTGACCTCGTCTACACAAGCTTCTCGGGCTCTCACCAAGACGCCATCAAGAAGGGCTTCGCAGCCCGCAAGATCAAGGTGGACGCCGCCGGAGGCGATGAGAACGCCGTGGTGTGGGAGCTGCCCTACCTTCCCATCGACCCGCACGACGTGGGGCGCTCTTACGAGGCCGTGGTGCGCGTGAATTCGCAGTCCGGTAAGGGCGGGGTTGCTTACCTCATGTCGCGGGCACACAACCTAGAGCTGCCTCGCCGTCTGCAGGTGGAGTTCTCGAGAATTGTCCAGCGCCACACCGACACCTACGGCGGCGAAATCAACGCTGACGCGCTGTGGAAGATCTTCGCGGACGAGTACTTGCCCACCAGTGCTGCTCCCGGCCTGCAACCGTGGGGTCGCTTCGAATTGCGCAAGTCCCAGGTGGGAACTGTCGACGACGAGCACGTTGAATTGCATGCAGAACTCACAGATAACGGTGTGCTGACCACGATTGATGCAAGTGGAACTGGTCCGATTGATGCCTTCGTGTCAGCCCTGCACCAATTCGATTTGGATGTGCGCGTTCTGGACTACTCCGAGCACGCAATGAGCCAAGGTCGCGACGCAAAGGCAGCTTCGTACGTGGAAGCCGCTGTCGACGGACAGATCGTGTGGGGTGTTGGAATCGACTCTTCGATTACCCGTGCATCCTATAAGGCTGTGATTTCGGCGGTTAACCGCGCGTTGCGTAACCAGTAAGTAGCTGTTTTTTAGGGGGGCGGACATCAGGTGATGTTCGCCCCCAAAACGTCTCTTGTCATTGTGAGTGCAAGGCATACGAAGCGCCTGCGAAGCGCAGGGTTTCATCGACAACTATTGCAGAGCCTTTGAAAAGACGAACGGTACTGCCGGCAGCCTTCACTGCGGGTACCTTCATATCGATGAGAGGTCGTGATACTAGTGTTTGCCTTCACGGCGGATGAGTGGGGGAGGAGCATCAGTTGAGTAACGATCAAGTGCCGTCGCGACCGAGCCGCGCATGATGACCTCAATGTTCTCGGTCAGAATGTAGGGATCTGCTTGCATGTCCCGGTTGAGCCAATGGAATAGATGAGCGACAACGCTCAAGGTGAAGTGATCGATGATGAAATCGCGCCGGTCTGGGTCAAGGGGAGTTGTTCCTTCCAATTCGCTGATGATCGCACGCATCATTTCCCGGAAAGAGCGGTAGAAAAATTCCTCGATTTCACTGCGGCTGAGAGAAGAAACGACCGCATAGGTCTGCTCGCGGTGTTCGCTCATGTACACCAAGAGGTCGCAGAATCCATCGGACCACTCCCGGTAAGTTGCATGAGCCATGATGTGTGTAACGATCTCGCGCTCGAAGACCCATGTGGCCAGGGACATCACATCGGGGAAGTGATAATAAAAGGCCTGGCGCGTGACCCCTGCTATTTCGGTGAGGCGGCGAACCGTCACCTTGGTGAGCGGCCTGGTTCTGAGCTCCTCTTTGAGGGCGTTGCCGAGCCTCTCGCGGGTGAGCTCTGCGTTGGTCGGCATGTTTGTCCTAGGTCAATAGTCCTGTGTGATGGCTGAATGGGAACACGTGGGATGCAGTGCTCCTTTGAGTATTAGACACTTTCGATTCGGTGTCCAATGACTCGCGCAAGAAGTGCCTCGTAGAGTGAGCGCATCACCTTGTTTCACAAAGGAGTTGGAAACATGTTCCTCTTCGAGTCAATTCCCTGGTACTCCTGGCTTGCCTGGTTTGGAGTCCTTGCTGCTCTAATCATCGGCAATGAGATCACCCGCCGCTGGAAATGGGCAGGAATCGCAGCATTTATTGTTCTTCCCATCGTTCTGACCATCTTCGTTTGGCCCACAACAGCGGGTCCCGATTCCTCGACAGGAACCTGGTTCCACTGGGTCAAGGTCTACTCCGCCCTTGCAGGATGCCTAGGATTCATGGCAATCCGCTACATTCCCAAATTGCAGACGAACCGTTGGGCACTTGCTTTCCCGCCGGCAATCTTGGCTATTAACATCACCGAGGCCTGCATCCGTGACTTCCAAGTCGGTGCCATGGGCGTGCGTGAGACGGTCGATGGAGTTTTCATGGTTTCCGGACCCTGGAACTACATGAACGGTATCGCCGGTCTTCTGAACCTCCTGACGATCTGCGGGTGGTTTGGAATCTTTATCTCTCGCGATAAAGAAAAAGACATGATCTGGCCCGACATGCTGTGGTTCTGGATCATCGCCTACGATCTGTGGAACTTCGCCTACGTCTACAACTGCGTGGGAGACCACTCCTTCTACGCCGGCGCGGCTCTGCTGATTTCCTGCACCATCCCCGCCTTCTTCATCAAACGAGGCGCCTGGCTCCAACACCGTGCGCACACCCTTGCGCTGTGGATGATGTTCACCATGGCAGTACCCTCATTCGTCACCTCATCGAAGTTTGCAGTCAATGCCTCTCACAATGACGCGGCCCTCATGACTGTTTCTGCGCTGGCGCTTGCGGCGAATGTGGCTGTTGCGGTCTACCAGATCTACGTTATTGTTCGTGGGCGCAAGAACCCGCTGCGCGATGAGCTCTACACCGATCTCGAGGCATACAAGAGCGTTCGCGAGGCAAATATCTGAGCGTTCGTGATCTAGATCCTTCGCATAGTCCACATCTATTTGGAGGATGAAGGATCTGAAATTTCGCAGGCATATTGCGCTTGGGGTCGCTTCGGCCCCAAGCGCAATTTTGTGTCGCGGCGGGCTTGGGATAGGCGTGAATGGGAAGATAAGAGAGTGATCAGGAGTTACCGGGATGAGGCCGTGGTTTTGCGTACGCAAAAACTCGGCGAAGCCGATCGAATTATCTGGCTCCTGACCTCTGAACACGGCCAGGTACGGGCGGTTGCCAAAGGGGTGCGGCGAACAACATCAAAGTTCGGAGCACGACTCGAGCCCTTCTCTGTTGTTGATATCCAGCTTCATCGCGGTCGTAGCCTTGACACGATTATTCAGGTTGAAACGATTGCCTCCCACGGGGAAATGCTCGCCTCTGACTACGAACTCTACTCACGGGCCTCGGTGATCGTCGAAACCGCAGATAAACTTTCAAGCGACGGTGACGACGGAACCCACCAGCAATATCTTCTTCTCGTGGGGGCGCTCCACGCGCTGTCTCATCGCCGGCACGACCCAGCCCTGATCTTGGCCTCCTACATGCTTCGTGCCCTTGCGATTGCAGGCTGGGCACCCTCCTGTTTCGACTGCGCAGTGTGTGGAGCTGAAGGTCCGCACGCCGCCTTCTCGATCACCGAAGGTGGCGCCGTGTGCGAAAACTGTCGTCCTCCCGGCGCCTCGCTTCCGGCTCCTGACTCAATGGAACTCATGGGATCTCTTCTCAGTGGTGAATGGGAAAGCGCGGATAGCGCACCAACATGGGCGCGCAGCGAGATGATGGGCTTGGTCTCTAGCTACACTCAATGGCATATCGAGCGACGCTTAAAATCACTGCAACTCCTGGAAAGGAGCCCGCACGCATGAGTCCTGAATCTGTGCAACTGACGCCCATGGATCGCGCGCCCAAAGACCCACGTCAGCCGGTCGCAGGGCCGGGGCAGTGGCCTCGGCAAGCACCCGAATTTGCGGCCGGGGAAGTGCCGCGCCATGTCGCCATCATCATGGACGGGAACGGACGCTGGGCCAATGATCGGGGACTTCCGCGCACCGAGGGACACCGAGCCGGCGAGTATGCGCTTCTCGATACGATCGCCGGGGCCATCGATGCGGGAGTGCGCTATCTATCCGTCTACACCTTCTCGACGGAAAACTGGAAACGTTCGCCCGCAGAGGTCCGCTTCATCATGAGCTACGCCAGTGATGTTTTGGCTCGGCGAACGGACCTGCTCAATGAGTGGGGAGTACACGTGCGCTGGAGCGGTCGCGAGCCGAAACTGTGGAAATCGGTTATTCACGCTCTGCAGCGCGCAGAAGAAAAGACGCATGACAACACCACTTTGGATTTGGTGATGTGCGTGAATTACGGGGGCCGCGC
>CAUTOM010000037.1:0-17795 GCA_963540435.1 uncultured Actinomyces sp. | reverse complement strand
CCTGCTCGCGGGCGTGGCGGATCGCCTGGATCGTATCCATGGTCTCGCCGCTCTGAGAAATCGCTACAACCAGAGTCTTCTCTCCAACAACCGGGTCTCGGTAGCGGAATTCGCTGGATAGTTCGACCTCGACGGGGATACGACACCAGTGTTCGATCGCGTAACGGGCGACCTGCCCAGCATAAGAGGCGGTTCCGCAGCCAATCATGATGATCTTGTCGATCCCACGCAGGATGTGCTCGGGGATGCGGATCTCGTCCAAAGCCAAGTGCTCATGCGAGTCCATGCGATCAGCGAGAGTGTCAGCCACACCCCGAGGCTGTTCGTGGATTTCCTTCTCCATGAAGGTCGGCCATCCGCCCTTGGTTGCCCGATCCGCCGAAAAATCGACTTCGTATTCCTTCAGGGGAACCGGGTGCCCATCCGCACCGATGACCGTTACAGCGGAAGCGCTCACGACAACCAGCTGGTCTTGCCCAATTTCTACCGCGCGATTCGTGTACTCGATGAAGGCAAGGACATCCGAACCGAGGAAGTTCTCTCCCTCACCCAAACCAATAACCAGCGGCGATGACCTGCGCGCGGCAACAATGACCTTGGGAGATTCAGTGGACAATGCGAGCAGCGTAAAAGTTCCCTCGAGCTCGGCGGTTACTTCCCGCATGGCGACGACCAAGCGGCGCGCGACGGCCTCGTCGGTGCCGCTCAGCCCCGCAATTTCTTCCGTGTACGCGGCCGCATCCGCTTGGTCGTAGGCGCGCGCAAGCAGGTGCACGACCACTTCCGTATCGGTTTCCGAGGCAAAAACCGCGCCTTGCGCGCGCAGCCGGGTGCGCAGTTTGTCTGCGTTTTCGATGATTCCGTTGTGGACAAGCGCGAAGCGTCCGTCGGGGCTGACGTGGGGGTGAGCGTTTGCAATCGTGGGGCGCCCGTGAGTTGCCCAACGGGTATGCCCGATCCCTGCGTAAGCATCGGCTGGCGCCTCAGAATCTACGGCCTCGCGTAGGTTGACCAGCTTGCCGACGGCCTTGATGACGTCCAGTTCTCCCGGACGTGCCAAGGCAATTCCCGCGGAGTCGTATCCGCGATATTCCAGGCGTGAAAGTCCATCAAGAACGACCTGACGGCTTCGCTGAGAGGCCTGGCATGCAACGTGTCCAACAATTCCGCACATGTTCTCATTGCAACACAGGAGCCTTGCTATCGCTTGCCGGGCAGCTATGTAGCGCCTGTGAATCCTGCCTAGAATGCACCGTCTTTCCAGTGAATCGGATCGTCCAAAATTCTCTCGAGAATCTGGAAAGCCCCACCGCGCAGGGAAAGGTCCTCGGATGAGGGAAGTATGTCGATAGCGGGCGCATACCAGGGAGCTTGGAGGACTCGAGTCTCTAATTCCTCGTGCAGCGTTGGCAGTAAGTAGGGGGCGGTCTCGGCGACGAGGCCGCCCAAGTAGACCTGTGAAATATCGACGGTGTTGACGACGCCTGCTAGGGCTTGCCCAAGCGCATGACCGGCATTGGCAAGAGCATCTTGAGCCTTCGCACTGTGTCCGGCAAGCTGGGTGAGCTCGCGCGCGCTAGCCTCGTCTCCCAAGCCCGCTGCTCGGCACAGTGCCTTGAGTCCAGCAATGGTTTCCAGGCATCCGCGTGCTCCGCAGGAGCAGACGTTTCCTTGCGGTTCAACGCAAATATGTCCGATTTCGCCCGACCAGCCGTGAGCTCCGCCCAGCGGCTGATGGTTGATGACGAGGCCGCCACCGATGCCAACTTCTCCGGAGACATAGATGAAAGATGCGGGTCCCTCGGGAACGCCCGGGCGAGGATGGGCGACCGCGAAGGCTGCCAAGTCGGCCTCGTTCGCAATGAGGGTGACGTGGAGGTCGTGGAGGGGGTGGGTGAGTTCGTCGAAGGGAATGTTCTTCCAGCCGAGGTTTGGAGCGGTGACGAGGGTGTCGCCAGAAACGAGGCCGGGGAGGGCAAGTGCGCTGCCGAGGAATGTCGTGCCTTCTTCGCGTCCTGCGTGGAGGACGCGCCTTCCCATTCGAGCCAGTTTGCGCAGGATTGTCTGTGGATCTGAGCCGGAGAAATCGCCATCCAGTGTCTCTCGAGCGAGGACATTGCCGCTGAGGTCGACAAGGTAGGCGCCAAGAACGGAGATATTCACCTGCAGTCCCAGGGCGATGACCGTTCCTGAGGCGGGGGAGAGGACGCTTGTGGGTCGGCCTCGTCCGCCAGTGGAGAGTTTATCGTCGCTTTCTTCGACGAGGCCGGTGGCGATGAGTTCATCGACCAGACGTGACATCGTTGCGCGTGAAATTCCGGTTTGCGCCGCGATTCCTGCGCGGTTGATTGCGCCGGGATTGGCCAGGATGTGGCGCAATGCCAGCGAAAGATTGTGTGCACGCAGATTTTGGTTCGTGGCGCCAGAATGTGGGCTTTGCGTGCGAACTGCGTTAGGCATGTCTTGACTCTATCGCATTTTATGGATTATGTTATGAGGCATAACAAAAACGTGCATATTTTTGCACCGATTAAAAATCTGGAAGGTCATGCTATGGCGCATACACCTCGACCCGAAGATCGCTTCTCTTTCGGCCTGTGGACGGTGGGATGGAACGCGGTTGATCCCTTTGGAACCGGCACCCGAGCCGTCCTCGATCCGTGGGAATACACGGCGAAACTCGCAGAAATCGGCGCCTGGGGTATTACGTTCCACGACAATGACGTCTTCGACTTCGATGCCTCGGATTCGGAGCGTCATGACCGAGTCATGCGCGTCAAAGAGGTCGCCGACGCAGCCGGACTCGTCATCGAAATGGTGACGACCAATACCTTCACCCACCCGGTCTTCAAAGACGGCGGATTGACAAATAACGACCGCGAGATCCGCCGTTTCGGCCTGCGAAAGATCTTGCGTAACGTCGACCTTGCTGCGGAACTTGGCGCGACAACCTTCGTCATGTGGGGCGGGCGCGAAGGCGCAGAATACGACTCCTCGAAAGACCTCAACGCCGCATTTGATCGCTACCGCGAAGGCCTCGATACCGTCGCCGCCTACATCAAGTCTCGCGGCTACAAGCTCCGCATCGGTCTGGAACCCAAGCCCAATGAACCCCGAGGCGATATCTTCCTTCCCACTGTTGGTCACGCCTTGGCCCTGATCGCCCAGCTCGATAACGGTGACGTCGTTGGATTGAACCCCGAAACCGGACACGAACAAATGGCCGGCCTGAACTACACGCACGCCTTGGCTCAGGCGCTCAACGCCGGAAAGCTCTTCCACATCGACCTCAATGGACAATCCGGCCTGAAGTACGACCAAGATAAGGCATTCGGACACGGCGACTTGGCTAGTGCCTTCTTTACCGTCGATCTGCTGGAGAACGGCTTCCCCGGGGGCGGGCCCCGATACGAAGGGCCTCGTCACTTCGATTACAAGCCCAGCCGAACCGAGGGCATGGAAGGCGTGTGGGAATCCGCGCGTGCAAACATGGAAATGTACCTAACTCTGGCCGAAAAGGCTCGCGAATTCCGCGCGGATCCGCTCACCCAAGAACTCATGGAAGCGGCATCTGTCTACGAACTCGCCCAGCCCACCTTGGATCCGGGTGAGACGATCGATGACTTCCTTGCTGATCGCAGTGCCTTCGAAGATTTCGACGCCGAAGCAAAGGGTGCTCGCGAGTACCACTACGTCGAGCTTTACCAGCAGGCCATGCGCCACCTGATTGGCTGAAAAATGAGTGAAAGCAGGCCATTCGTCGCTGGAGTCGACTCCTCCACGCAATCGTGCAAAGTCGTCATCTGTGATCCGGTCACCGGAAGGATTGTCCGCGAAGGTCGCGCCCCGCACCCCGAGGGAAGCGAAGTCGCCCCTCAGGCATGGTGGGATGCCTTCCTCCAGGCCGTGCGCGCGGCTGGTGGTTTGGATGACGTACGGGCGCTCAGCGTGGGCGGGCAACAACACGGAATGGTCTGCTTGGATGAGCGAGGTGAGGTCATACGCCCGGCGCTTTTGTGGAACGACACCCGAAGCGCCGGTGCGGCCGAGGAACTCACCTGCGAACGAGGCGATGGCGACCGTGAGCGCGGCGCTCGTTGGTGGGCGCAGGCCACTGGCCTCGTTCCCGTTGCCTCTTTTACGGTCACGAAACTGCGCTGGCTTGCAGACAATGAGCCGGAGAACGCAAGGAAGATCGCGGCAATCTGTCTGCCCCACGACTGGCTGAGCTGGAAAATTCGCGGCGGTTTTGAGGCTGTCGGATTGGATGGACTGTGCACTGACCGTTCCGATGCCTCGGGAACGGGCTACATGGATCGAGCTGACGCAGTCTACAGGCGCGAAATCTTGGCTCAGGCCCTACGAATCTCGGTGGAAGAGGCCGAGGGAATCATTCTGCCGAAGATCTGCGAGCCCGTGGAAGCCATGGGATTCGGGGATCCAGCGCAAAGATGGGGAGAAATCGTAATCGGCCCGGGGTGTGGGGACAATGCCGGGGCTGCGCTCGGTGTCGGCCTCGGTGTCGGAGAGGCGTTGCTCTCGTTGGGGACCTCCGGGGTGGTTTCTGTTGTGAGCGAAACTCCCGTCGAAGACCCCAGTGGTCAAGTCGCCGGCTTTGCTGACGCCAGTGGGCACTGGCTTCCCCTCGCGTGCACGCTCAACGCCTCGCGAATTCTTGATGCGGTCGGCGCGATGAGTGGCCTCGGCTATGAGGAACTGGACGACGCGGCACTGTCGGTTCCCGACGCGGGAGGACTGCGCCTGGTTCCCTATTTCGAAGGCGAACGCACGCCGAACCTGCCGGATGCCACCGCACGCTTGGAAGGAATGACGCTCAAGAATTCGACGCGCGCACACCTTGCTCGCGCCGGTGTCGAGGGGCTGCTAGCCCACATGCGTTTCGCGCTCGAATGCGTGCGTGAGCTGGGGGTGCCGATCGAGAAAGTGCTCGTTGTCGGCGGCGGAGCGCGCTCGCGGGCAGTGCGCGAGCTTGCACAGGAATTCTTGGGGGTGCCCGTTGAATTTCCCGAGGCAGCAGAGTATGTAGCCCTGGGTGCCGCAAGGCAGGCGGCCGCCCTGAACATCGCGGACCTGGTGGCGTTCGGGCAGACCCACCACTGCAAGAAGCGGGCGGGTGGCTCCGATGTTTGACGAGACGATCACCCGCTGGGGAACGCACAGCGCGAAGTGGGACCTGCTGGCCGCGCACCTCGGAGAGGATGCACTCTCACTGTCGGTCGCGGACATGGAGTTCGCGACGTGCCCAGAGGTTGTGCGTGCGATCGAGGCGGCGTGCGTGAAAGGGATTTTTGGTTACACCGAGATCTTCGATGACTTTCGTCAGGCAGCAGCTCGCTGGCAAAAACAGCGCCACGGATGGGCGCTTGACCCAAAGGATATTCACTTCTTCCCGCGCATCGTCCAGTGCGTGTCTGCCCTGTGCTCGATCATCCTGCCGGGGTTGCTTGGGCGTCCTCCCCGGGTGGTGACGCTGGATCCTGCTTACGGGCCGATCATCGAGGTCGTGGAGCGCGCCGGGTGCGAGCTGCGCCGGGTGCCCCTTGACCTGTCGGGCGAGACGCCTCGAATCCCCGAGGATTCGTTCGCCCGCGCGATGGAGGGCGCGGACCTGTTGCTCTGGTGCAGCCCGCACAACCCGACGGGGCGCGTGTGGAGCGAGCGCGAGATGGACATGGTTGCTTCCCGCGCGTTTCATGGGGACGTGCTGGTACTTTCCGACGATATTCACGCGGATTTCCAGCGGCCGGGTAGGAACCGGTACCAGCCGCTCGCGGCTCTCGCGCCTCGCCTGTGGGAGTCGGGGCGCCTCATTCAGTGCATGTCCCCCGGAAAAACCTTTAATACAGCAGGCTTGGAGGCATCAGCGATTGCGGTGCGGGGTGAACTTGGTGAGCGCCTCGAAGAGTCCAAGCGCCTCATGGGTCTGCACAACCCGAATTTTTTCGCGATTCCCGCGACGATCGCCGCGTGGAACCTCGGCGAGGCGTGGGTGGATGAGCTGCGTGATCGCATCGACGCGAACCTGCGCGTGGCCGTCGAATACCTGCGTCGCGCGCTGCCCCGAGCTCGCGTCGTCGATCCCGACGGCACGTACCTGGTGTGGGTCGACGCACGCGAGTACCTGGCCTCGTCCGCTTCTCTCGGCGAGGCCGTGGTCTCCTCCCGGGTCGCAGTGTCCCCAGGCGAGGACTTCGGAGCCGACTACGAAGGCTTTTTCCGCATCAATGTGGCGCTTCCTGAGCGTGAGCTGCTGCGGGCTCTGGAGCGCTTGTGCGAGGCGATCGCGGTGATCGCATCGAACTGAACGGACGCGCACTGGCGCGCGGACGCAACAAATAAGAAAGGATTGACGATGTCAGTCACCTCCTCGGAGAAGCGGGCTCACCGCACTCCATCTCTCCTGGTCGCGGCAATTCCCGCGGTCACGCTGATCGTCCTTCTGGGCGGCGGCTACATTGCGGCGAGCCTCCCGGTGGAGCCGCTGCTTATTGCGTCGTCCGTGGTAGCTGGCATTGTTGCCATTGCCTTGGGCTATACGTGGGATGAGATCATCGGCGCGATCGCCGAAAAGATCGCGAAGACCATGCCGGCCGTTCTTATTCTGATTGTCGTTGGCGCCTTGATTGGCACCTGGATGGCTGGCGGCACAATCCCAATGCTGATCTATTACGGCTTGAAGATCATTAACCCGCAATTCCTTGCTCTCATTGCGCTGGTTGTCACGGCCATTGTGTCCTTGTGTACCGGTACGTCCTGGGGTTCTGCGGGAACGGTTGGCGTCGCCTTCATGGGCGTTGCAGTCGGAATGGATGCGAATCTGCCGATGGTGGCTGGCGCGATCGTGGCGGGTGCTTACTTTGGTGACAAGCTCTCTCCGCTGTCGGATACGACCAACATTGCTTCGCTGGCGACGGGTGTCAACCTGTTTACTCACATTCGTCACCTCATGTGGACAACAGTTCCGGCCTTCCTCACCTCCGCAGTTGTGTACCTGATTTTCGGCCTTCAGTCTTCCGGCGGCACCGTGCCCGAGAAAGTGAATACAATCCTGGCGACCCTAGATTCTGCCTTTAATTGGAACTTGCTTCTGCTGGTACCGGTCTTAGTCGTCCTGGTTGGTTCGGTGATGAAGTTCCCAACCGTGCCCGTCATGTTGGTGTCCTGCGCAACCGCTATCTTCAACGCGGTCGTCTTCCAGGGTGTCTCCTTCACGAACTCGGTTGTGGCATCCGTGGATGGCTTCACCGTCGATATGGTCGGTAAAGCAGGCTTCCAAGCGGATTCTGTCATCGCAGATGTGACGCGCCTGTTGGAGCGCGGCGGTATGAACTCAATGATGAGCGTCCTGCTGATTTGTTTCTGTGCGATTGCCTTCGCGGGCACCGTTTCTGTGTCTGGATCGCTGGATGTCTTGATTTCCAGCCTGCTGGCTCCCGTGAAATCAACGTTCGCATTGATCGCATCGACAATCGTTACAGGCTTGGCGGTTATCGGCATTACGTCCAATGGCCAAGTGTCGCTGCTGATTCCGGGCGAAATGCTGCGTGGCGAGTACATCAAGCGCGGCCTAGATCCGAAGAACCTGTCGCGAACCATTGAGGATGCTGCGACCGTGTGGGAGCCGATCTTACCGTGGACGTCTGCGGGCGCTTATATGGCTGGAACTCTGGGCGTCGCCACTCTGTCCTACATGCCTTGGGCGATTTCGAACTGGATCGCCATCTTCTTCGCGCTTCTCTGGGCGGCAACGGGTATTGGTATTGCCAAGCTGACACCGGAGGAACAAAAGGCACTCGAGGCAGAGGGCTAAACATTCACGAAATAAGTGGGGGCTCCCGAACGGGTGCCCCCACTTTGCCGTTGGGACGGAGCGTTGCACATCCTCTGGGCCGCAAAGCTCTTCCACGCGAATTGGCAGTATCCACTGACGAGGCCTGGCATTGTGGTTTTCCGCGAGGCGGGAATGTTACATTCGCCCACGATGTGAACACACCGCGCGTGACCCGTGTCATGGCCGTAGCATGAGGCTATGTTCCAGCGAATGCGTAGCTGACCCACGCGTCAGCTTTTGACCAGACCTACTGATGGCTAGAGATTACTCGCCCGGGTCGTACGTCTTTGCGTTGGAAACTGCCGCAATCGCCAAATCGTGAGCGTAGCGGCTCGACCCCTCAGCCATCGCCTCTCCTCACGTCACAAGAATCAAAAACGTGAACACTAGGAGAAGTAACAATGGGCGCAATTGAGGCAACGGACACCGACTACCAGAACTCTTGGGCATTCGAGACCAAGCAAATTCACGCGGGCTGGGACCGCGATCCCCAAACCGGTGCAACTTCCATCCCGATTCTTCAAACCACTTCATTTGCCTTTGACTCTGCGGAGCGCGCTGCAGCTCGCTTTGCCCTTCAAGAACTTGGCCCCATCTACACTCGCTTGGGCAACCCGACCAATGATTACGTCGAGGCCCGAATCGCTGCCCTCGAAGGTGGCGTCGGCGCGCTCCTGACATCCTCAGGCCAGTCTGCAATTACTCTTGCAATCCTGAACCTGGCATCTGCAGGGAACAATATCGTTGCTTCGCCTTCGCTTTACGGCGGTTCAACTTCGCTGCTCAACAACACTCTGCGTCGCCTCGGAATCGATGCCCGCTTCGTGAGCGATCCCTACGATGTGGACGAATGGCTGTCTCTAGCCGATGAAAACACGGTTGCCTTCTACGGTGAAACCATCCCCAACCCCAAGGGCGACATCTTTGACATTGAGAAGATCGCACAGGCAGCGCACTCCGTTGGCGTTCCCCTGATTGTCGACAACACCGTCGCCACCCCCTACCTGACTAGGCCCATCGAATGGGGCGCCGACATTGTTGTTCACTCGGCCACGAAGTACCTGGGAGGACACGGTACCGCAATTTCGGGTGCAATAGTCGATGCCGGTAACTTCGACTACACGAAGGATCCCAAGCGTTTCCCCGGTTTCAATGAACCCGAATCCTCGTACTCGGGCCTCGTTTTCGGACACGACTTGGGCGCCGAGAAGCTCGGAGCAAACCTCTCCTACATCATTCGCGCACGTGCGATTGGCCTGCGAGATGTTGGCTGTGCTCCCTCGCCCTTCAACTCCTTCCTCATCGAGCAGGGGATCCAGACCCTGTCGCTTCGCGTTGAGCGCCACGTTGACAATGCGCTGAAAGTTGCGAAGTTCCTCGAGGCCCACCCGCAGGTCGAATCCGTCAACTACGCGGGCCTTGAGTCCTCGCCCTACTACGAGCTCCACCAGAAGTACAACCCCCGCGGTGCCGGCGGCCTGCTCTCCTTCGTCATCAAGGGCGGCCTCGAAGCTGGAACCTCATTCGCAACCTCGCTCAAGCTGCTCCCGACGGTTGCCAATATCGGTGACGCGAAGTCCCTGGTCATTCACCCCGCATCCACCACTCACTCTCAGCTCAACGAGGAACAGTTGCGCGCCGCGGGAATTGAACCCGGAACCGTCCGCCTGTCCATTGGCATTGAGAACGTCAACGACATCATTGCCGACCTTGTCCAAGGATTCGAGGCCGTCGCCCACCTGGCCTGACACTGGCCAGCCCGCGCAATCTCGAGGTAAGTGAGGAAGAGACCATGAGCCGACGCGAACTTGGACCGATCCCCGTCAGCGGTGCGTGGACGCCTAATGACCCCGTCGCATTCCGTAAGTTTGCGCACTTGGGGCCCCTCCGCCTCGAAAATGGTTCATTCCTGCCGGAAGTGACGCTGGCCTACGAGACCTTGGGCACGCTCAACGAGGACCGATCGAATGCGATCCTTGTGCTGCACGCACTCACGGGCGATGCCCACATCTCAGGGCCGGCGGCTCCCGGCCAGTTCACTGCGGGCTGGTGGGAAGAAGCCGTCGGCCCCGGCAAACCCTTGGATCCTGAGCGCTATTTCCTCGTCGTTCCCAACGTTCTCGGTGGTTGTCAGGGAAGTACGGGCCCGGCCTCGGCAGCACCTGATGGGCAGCCGTGGGGTTCGCGTTTCCCCGTCATCTCGACGCGCGACCAGGTTCAGGCCGAGGCGCGGCTGGCGGATTACCTCGGGATTCCCACGTGGAACATGGTCATCGGTGCTTCCCTAGGCGGACACCGCGCGCTCGAGTGGGGAGTGACCTTCCCGCTGCGCTGTGAGCGCTTGGTCGTCGTGGCCTCGGCGGCATGCACGAACGCGGAACGCGCAGCTTGGGCGCACACGCAAATCCGCGCCATTGAACTGGACCCCAACTGGCGAGGCGGAGACTACTACGACCAGGAAGAAGGCCCCCACGCGGGACTCAACCTCGCGCGACAAATCGCTCACGCCACCTACCGCTGTCCCGATGAGCTGGACGCTCGCTTCGGGCGCGCGCCCCAGAACCGCGAGGACGTGTTGACTGGTGGGCGTCTGGCTGTCCAGTCTTACCTGGACTACCACGGGGCGAAGCTCGTGCGGCGTTTCGACGCGGGTTCCTATGTTTCTTTGTGCCGCACGATGCTCAGCTACGACATCGGTCGCGATCGCGGGGGAATTACCGAGGCTCTGCGGCAGATCACCGCGCGGACGCTAGTGATTTCGGTGGACTCGGACCGACTGTTCTTCGCAAAGGAAGGACTCAAGGTCGCCGAGGGAATCCCCGGCGCGCAATACGCGTGCCTGTCTTCTCCGCATGGCCATGACGGATTCCTCATTGAGTACGACCAGCTCAATCGCCTCCTCGAGGATTTCCTGGAAAATCAACCTTCTTTCGTTGATTCTTCGGCGCTGTAAGGGTATCGAAGGGCGCAATTTTCTTTCTTATGTGAGGCCTGAGCTAGGCACAGCTCATTCATAGAGTCGGCTGGCTCAATTGGATCATCACGATCCACGAAAGGACCTCTACCATGAAAACACCAGCTTCGACTCTTGCCCGCTTGTCGGCAGTCGCCGCGGTCGGCGCGCTCGCACTGAGCGCCTGCACCTCGACTTCCGGGACCGCAACCTCGGCCTCGTCGGTCACCAGTGCGAAGACCGCCTCAAGCTCATCGGTTTCCGCTGAGGCGGGAACCGTCATTGCACCCCCGACCGCCGCTGAGGCCCTCGCAGCAAATGCTAAGGCTTCCTACGTTGCTGATAGCGAATGGGATGCTTCTTCGGCTCAGACCATTTCTTTGAACGGAAGCAGTGCGAGTACCTCCGCATCCGGAGTGAAGGTCGACGGCTCCACGGTGACGATCACTCAGGCTGGCGTCTACAAGCTCTCTGGAACGCTGAATGGACAAGTGAAGGTCGAGGCCGGAACGGATGCTCAGGTCGTCTTGATCCTTGACGGTGCGACAATCACAAACTCGTCGGGGAGCGCAATCAATGTGGTCTCTGCGGATGATGTTGTTCTGTCATTGAACGGTTCAAACACCGTCACTGACGGCACTCCTTCGGATACAAACGCCGAAGATAACGCGGCGATTTATTCCGATGCAGATCTCACTATTACGGGTAGCGGTTCACTGACGGTCAATGCCAACTACAACGACGGCATTACCAGCAAGGATGACCTCTACATTCTGTCGGGTAACATCACGGTTACGTCGAAGGACGATGCGCTACGTGGCAAGGACTCACTGACCGTTGCCGGCGGAACTATCAAGGTCACTTCGGGAGGGGACGGCCTGAAGTCTGACCAAGATAGCGATACCACCAAGGGCTACGTCAATATCACCGGTGGCACCATCGAAGTCACCTCGACGGGTGATGGAATCCAGGGTGAAACTGACGTCATCATCACCGGTGGCGACACGACAATCATTGCCGGTGGTGGGGCCTCGTCTGGAAAGGACTCCAACAATTCCACCAAGGGAATTAAGGCTGGTGTCTTCCTGATTGAAGACGGTGGCGAGGTCACGATTGACTCCGGAGATGATGGTTTGCACTCCGATGGTGCAATCCGACTGACCTCCGGAACGATCATTACCTCGACAGCTGATGACGGTATCCACGCTGAGGGCGCGGCCGTTCTTGACGGTGCAAAGGTCACCGTTGAACAGTCCAATGAAGCCCTTGAAGCCGGCTTGATCACCATCTCCAACGGTGAAGTCGATCTGACTTCGAGTGATGATGGTATCAACGGTTCTGGTTCGACCACCGTTGCCGAGGTTGAGGCTGCGAAGGCAGCATCTGCTTCCTCCACCTCAACGACCACAAGCAACAACGGACCCGGTGGCGGCGGCTCGATGCAGGATACAGGCGAAAAGGTTCTGATTTCGGGCGGAACCGTGACGGTCAACGCGGGTGGCGATGGCATCGACTCCAACGGATCGGTTGAAATCACCGGCGGTTCGACGATTGTCTACGGACCCACGGATGGTGGGAACGGCGCACTGGATTCGAACGGTGAGTTCCTGATTAATGGCGGAACGCTTCTTGCCATTGGCTCTTCCGGAATGGCCGAATCGCCTTCGACCAACTCTTCGCAGGGATGGCTGCAGGCCTCGGCTTCCGGTAACGCGAACTCAACTGTGACCATCAAGGACTCCAGTGGAAAGGTTCTAGCCAATATCAAGGCGACAAAGACCTTCCAGAACGTGGTCTTCTCCTCTGCGGATGTGTCGAATGGCCAGAGCTACACGGTGAGTGTGGATTCGAGTTCGACCTCTGTTACTGCGGGTCAATCGACCGGTGGTGGAATGGGTGGAGGCCCCGGTGGGGGAGCGCCCGGTGGCCAGGGAGGTGGTCCTGGCGGACAGGGCGGCCGCTGAGTGAAGTGAGGGGGATGCGACTTCGGTCGCATCCCCCTCATTGCGTGTTTTCAGTCAGCCGTCGCTTGGGAGTTCACGTACGGGCGTGTACCTCTTCGCCAGGAGCGTCCAGTTGACCAGAGGAATACCCTACTCGCTCAGCATCTTTCTCCATATCCGCTTGCCGGCGCGCATACAGGCTCTCAACAACGACCATGATCCATGTGGAGAAAAGGACAGGCTGGAGAATCAAATTAATGTTATCGGGCGAAAGTACGATTCTGAACATATAACTGGCCTCGTTCTGACTCCATATTGAGGTGACGAGATCACGAAGGCCGTTGAAGAAGAACTGGTACGCGGCAAGGAAGATGGTCGTCCACTGAATGATGTACTCAGCGATCTGATAGGTCTTGCTACTGACGGTCAAAAAGGTGAAGCGCTTTGAAAGAAAACGGTGAATGTATATCTGAATGAGCGCAGCAGCCATCATCAGTGTCAACGTCATGAGCAAAAAAGTCCCTGCGCGGAACTTCCCAAGACCTGTAGAGAAAGTTGAGGCTGTTTCGTCAAGGAGATTCTCACTTCCCCACAGTGATGAGGGGAGAAGCAAGAGGAGGCTCCCAAATAGAGAAACCAGCATCAGCATGAGAATCGCATTAACAATTGCGCTCCCCGTTAGGTAGCCGATTGCGCGAACGAAGATCAAGCAGTTGGAGTTGCGTCCATAGATCGCAAAACCAAGACCAATCGCGAGACAAACGGTTGTCGCGAAGAAGAAAAAAGGAAGCATTCGATCTCTTTCCAATACGCATTGCCAGAACAAGTCTCCCACATAGCTCATTCATAGACTCCTTTGGCTCAATAGTTACGTCACGCACGAAACAACCTTGAGGAGCATCAAATGAGCGCACTCACCACAGCGATGGTTCTGCCGATCGTCATCGACCTTCTCGCAATGTTGATCCTGGTTGGAGCCCTCTATTACCCCCGCCACCGACGCGCTGATCTTGTCGTCGCATTCTTTGTTGTGAACATCGGCGTCCTTGCGGTCGCAAGCGTCATGGCAAACTCGACAATCTCCGCAGGCCTAGGACTTGGCCTCTTCGGTGTTTTGTCGATCATCCGACTTCGTTCCGACGAAATCAGCCAGCGAGAAATCGCCTACTACTTTGCTTCCCTTGCCATTGGCTTGCTCCTTGGCATGAGCACAACGATCTACTCCTACGCAATGGTCGCATTGGTCCTAGCTACCCTCGCCATCGGCGACTCGACCTTGATTCTTGGCCGCTCCGGCTCGCAGCAAGTCCAATTCGACCGAGCAATCGCCGACGAAAAGGAACTCCGTCAAGCACTTGAAGCCCGCATGGGCGTCAAGGTGACCGGAGTCAAGGTCATCAAACTCGACATGGTCAACGATCTCACCTTGGTTGATGTTCGTTACCGGATCCCGGCCAGGCGCTGAGCCTGCGCAAACGACCACCCAGCCTCGGCCTCGTGAAAGAACTGGAGGACACCATGACGCACGAACTACACAATCTGACGAACCTGGAACGCATCAGCCTCGATGAGATGAACGCACGCGCCGCGATGCTCACACGAGTCGATCGCAAGTACGTCGTGCCCACGGATCGCTTGGACGAGCTGATCGCGCTCATGAACCCGGAAACGCAGATCCTGGAAATCGGGGGGAAGATTGAGCAGCGTTATGCCTCGTGCTACTTCGATACTCCTGAGCTGCACTCCTTCATGGACACAGCACACAAGCGCCGCCGCCGCTACAAGGTCCGTATGCGCTCGTACCTTGATTCGGAGCTGGCCTTCCTTGAGGTTAAGACCCGAGGCCCCCGCGGACACACCGTCAAGAAGCGCATGAAGTATGACTTCGATCAGGCAGCGCGGATGGAACTGAGCCGTGAGGGGCGCCTGTGGGTTGCCGAAAGGCTCGAGGCCGCGGAGTGCTTCGACGGCGTTGATCGAGTTGATTCCCTGGTCCCCGTACTCTCTGGAACCTACACGCGTTCGACGCTTCTCATGGCCGACGGCCAGGGGCGAGCGACGATTGATACCGATCTGCACTGGGACTCCTGGGGACATGAGCTTCAGGCTCCCCACATTGCGATCATTGAGACCAAATCAGGCGCGGCTCCATCTGAGCTTGACCGACTGCTGTGGGCAAATAGGATCCGTCCCTCGCGTATCTCGAAGTATGCGACTGCGATGGCTCTGCTGACACCGGACTTGCAGACAAACCGGTGGACTCGCGTGATTGATCGTTTCTTCACGATGAGGCCGGCGGTTCAGCAGGCGCTTGCCGCATGAACAGATCACGGGGTTGATCCCGTACACAAGCTGTCCCGCGAAGTGTGCGTGATGACCCAGAGGTGCTGCGCGGGACTAGGCTGGGGGGTGTGGAAATTCCACGCCCCCCAGTTCTGATGAGATCGTGAGGAAAAAATGACACTGCCTTCGGAGAAACTTGCTGAGCTCGGCCTTGAACTGCCTGAGGTTGCTAAGCCTGTCGCCGCCTATGTCCCCGCTGTTGAGGATCGCGGTGTTGTGCGCACCTCTGGCCAGCTTCCCCTGGAAAATGGCGAGTTGGCATGCATTGGTGCGGTTGGTGAAGATGGTGCGGATCCCGAAGACGCGTACGAGGCCGCACGGATTTGTGCGTTGAACGCGATGGCGGCTGCGGCTGCAGTTGCGGGCGGTGTGGATCGTCTGGCTTCGGTAGTTAAGGTGACTGCTTTTGTCGCGTCCTTGCCGAATTTCTATGGGCAGGCTGCTGTGGTCAATGGCGCGTCTGAACTGCTGGGTGAGGTTTTTGGCTCTCAGCACGCTCGTTCGGCTGTGGGTGTTGCGGCCTTGCCGCTGAATGCCTCGGTCGAGGTTGAGGTGGAGTTTGCGCTCCGTTCCGAGTGAATGGGATCGCTCAGCACTCTATTTAGCAAGGATTTAAACTGAAATAAAGGTCTGTGTGCGGGCGTTCCTGTGAGTACCCGCTGGTTTACAGCTTTATTCCAAGGAAGAGGACAATATGGCAGAGACTTTGCCCGAGGCAGCAGCGCCGGGAACTGGACAGCAATTCAAGCTGGTCGATGTGTCGACCACCCCCTCTGAGGGAGGTTGTGGTTGCGGCTGTGGTGGCCATGGGAAGAAGGCACAAGCTGATCCCGTAGCATCTGCAGCGGAGTCGCACGGCGGGTGCGGCTGCGGCGGTCACGGACATAAGGCTGAGGCCGCGCCTGCACCTGAGTCGCACGGTGGTTGCGGCTGCGGGGGCCACGGACACGCTGCTCAGGCAGCTCCCAAGGCTGAAGCATCTGCTCACGGAGGCTGCGGCTGCGGTGATCACGGTCAGGGAACCGCGCACGTCGTATCGCAAGATCCCGCTATCCGTGAGGACGAACTTGTTATTCACTCCCTGCCAAAGGTCGTTCGCCATGCGCTGTTGTTTGCCGCGATGGACAACCTGCCGCTTGGAGCTTCGCTGATTGTTGTGGCGCCGCATCAGCCCGTCCCGCTGTTCAATTACCTGCAGGAAAGCGAATCGCACTACCGCGTCGAGACCATCGAGACCGGTCCGGTCGACTGGCGCTACCGCATTACGCGTCTGTCCTGATCTTCGGACGTTCAATGCCCGCGAGCCCCGTGCTCGCGGGCATTTCTGTGTCTCGTGTCCGCGGGTTTTATATCGCTACTTCAACTCCGTTTTGCCTCCGCGGACAAAGTGCGTCTGAATGGGGGAGGCTTTGGTGATTTTCCCCGATAACCCGGAAGCAATGACGCACTTTGTCCGATGCGTTGAGGTGAAGAGCAACCCCGTGGCAAGGTGTTGGTACTTTGTCCGATGTGACGGAATCGCGGGCCCGTGGCCGGGGGCTGAGCAAGCCCTATCGCTGGCGGCGCCGCCCCGCTGCGTGGCCGAGCCGCGCAGCCGACTGACTAAGCGATGCCCCCTCAGGTGACCGCGTGTCCAGTTTCAAAAGGAGGGGGCCGCCATTTTCAATTCCTTGCATGTTAAATATCCAATACCTCGTAGGGTTTTGCTGAAAGCGCGGATTTACATTGCTCAGCCAAGTACGCATCCGCCAACTCCAGCTGTGCAATATCTGGATATACCTCTAGCGTTTTGTCACCTATTAACCAGAACTCTCGCGACCAGGTCTCAGGATGATCCCAGATTCGGTAGCTCCCTTTAACCTCATCAGGTAAAAGCCTGCGGATTTTTGTTGCAACAGCGAGCTGCCCTTTTGCTGTTTCGTAAATTGTATTAATTTGGACACCACCATCCACAGGGCGTTCAACACGGACTATCTCTCGGCCGTAAAACATCACCTTCCTCCGCGAACCGTTTTCGTAGAGCGCTAGTTCTATTCTTCCGTAACCTTTTTCAGTGTTATGTCGGTTGGTCAAATATTCCCGAAGCGCTTGGATGACAGCCGCTGAAACACTTTCCGCATGCTGCGCAGCTCGTTCAAATAGTTCCATATCCGCTTCTGAGACGTAAATATTCTTCGTAGGCATGTTTATAAACATACTCATACTTTCTCCGTTTGTCGACCCTGCAGAAATGTCACTGGTTCCAATTGTGAGGAGGGTATCGACGGTAGACCTGGATGGCATACATGATGATGGGCGTTAAGGCAGATTGACTGCGAAGATAGAGAAGCCCGAGGTCATATGCACCTGGGGCCAAGGGGTGCAGCCGAACTACAGACTCATCCGTCGTCGAACGCGATAGCGATTGTTCCGCCGGGGTGGATGGTGGCATGGTCAACGAGGGCTCGCCAGGCTTCGGGTGTGTAGCTGATTGCAGGGTTCTCACTGCGGTATTGGTGGAACGTGGTGATGGCCGCACGCTTGGCTTCGAGTTCGTGTAGTTGTTTTTCGAGGGACTCGACTGTGTTGAGGTGGTGCTGGTAGTCGGCTTCGAGCCTGGTATGAGGATTGTTGTTCTTCTAGGTCGGTGGATACTCGCGCGTAGGCCGCGACCAACCGCTACCGTACCGTTCCTGAACGGCTACCTTGCCAACATCAGCCACAC